>JAUZEY010000345.1 GCA_030838785.1 Actinomycetota bacterium
CATGCCTCGACACCGCACAGCCGACGTCCCCCCCCGCGCCCGATCTCGGCAGCTTGCCCGCCGGTCCTACGCCACCTCTGGCCGACACTCCCCGCCGAGAGCCGAGACCGGATCCTGAACGCCCTCTGTGCCGTCGTGGCCCGGCAACTCGCAAAGCCTCTGGACGTCGAGGAGGTGACGCATGAGCAGCCATGACCGGACCGGTCTCCCGGCCGTCGGCTCGCGAAGAACTGAGGCGCCGGCGACGCGCCCGATCGCGACCGCCTCCAGGCCGAGGCCCGCCAAGATCTCCGATCGTCATAGCAACAAGTTGGCGATCGTTTACGTCCGCCAGTCCAGCCCCCAACAGGTCTTCGATCACAAGGAATCCCGCGAGCGACAGTACGCCATGGCGGACCACGCCGTGGCCCTCGGTTGGCCCAGGGATCGGGTCCTGGTCATCGACGAGGACCAAGGTCGGAGCGGTAAGACCACCGGACAACGGCTCGGGTTCCAACACCTCCTCGCCGAGGTCACCATGGACCACGTCGGCCTGGTGCTGGGGCTGGAACTTTGCCGACTCTCGCGCTCCTCCAAGGACTGGTATCATCTCGTGGAGGTCTGCGGCGTCTTCGGAGTCCTCCTGGGCGATCAGGACGGGCTCTATGATCCCAACGACGTCAACGACCGTCTCGTCCTGGGCCTGAGGGGGACCATGAGCGAGGTCGAGCTGTTTACCATGCGCAACCGCCTGGAACGCGGCAGGCTCCATAAGGCCGAGCGAGGCGAACTGGTCCTCAACGTCCCCTGCGGATACCTCAAGCTGTCCACCGGCGAAGTGGTCCTCGACCCCGACGAGCAGGCCCGCTCGACCGTGCAGTTGGTCTTCGACAAGTTCGACGAATTGGGCTCGTTCAGTCGGGTCTATCATTATCTTCGTCAGAACAAAATGTGTATGGGAACGCGAATCCAGGCAGGCCCGCGGCGCGGCGAGTTGGAATGGCGGCCACCCTCGCGGGCCATGCTCGCCCGGATGCTCCATCACCCGATCTACGCGGGGGCCTATTCCTACGGCCGCCGTCGCGTCGACCACAGGCGGACGGCCGAGGGGGCCGGCAAGGTCCGGATGCGTTCGACGCCGATGGCCGAGTGGCTGGTGCTCCGGCGGGATCGACTGCCGGCCTACATCACCTGGGAACGATACCTGGCGAATCAGCGTCGGCTGGAGCAGAACCGCTATCGTCCCGGCACCCCTGGTGCGCCACGCGCGGGCGTGGCGTTGCTGGCTGGTGTGCTGACCTGTGGGACCTGCGGGCGGCGGATGCATGCCGGCTACCGGACCAAGGCGAGACCGTATTACGAGTGCAAGGCCAGGAAGCTCGAAGGGACGAGCTGTTGCGGTTTGGGGGCCGCGGCGATCGACGATCTGGTGGCCCGGCAGGTCCTCCGCGCCCTGGAACCGGCGGCCCTGGAACTGAGCCTGAGGGCGATCGAGAACGTGAACCGGGACCGGGACCGACTCCGCCGCCACTGGGAGCAGCGCCTGGAGCGGGCGAGCTACGAGGCCCAACGCGCCGAGCGGCAGTACAACGCGGTCGAGCCCGAGAACCGTCTGGTGGCCCGAGGCCTGGAACAGCGATGGGAGGAAGCGTTGCAGAAGCAACGCGCTCTCCAGGAGGAATATGATCGCTTCTTGAAGGAACAGCCGGCGCGACTCAGCGAGGGCGAACGGACTCGGATCTTGGCCTTGGCCGGCGACGTGGCGACGCTGTGGAGTGACCCGGGGACGACGGCCGCCGACCGCAAGCAGGTCGTCCGTCTGCTGGTGGACCGTGTCGTGGTCCACGTCCGACCGGACAGCGAGCGCGTCGAGGTGACGATCTCCTGGCAGGGCGGATCGACGACCGGACACGAGATCGCACGTTCGGTCTCGCGCTACGAGTCGTTGAGCACTTACGACCGATTGATGGGCCGGATCATCGAGCTGCGAGGGGATGGACTGACGATCAAGGAGGTGGCGGCGCGACTGAACAGCGAGGGGTTTCGCACCCCGAAGTCCGGCAAGGGGTACACGTCCACTTCGGTCAGGAAGCTCATCTCCCGGCGAGGGCTGACCGGCGGTGGGGCGTGCACATAGACGAAACACTAATTTGGATATGCGATGACTTATCGAACGGTAGGACGGTCGGTCGAACGTTTTTGCCGTGTCGCGGGCCCGATCGACCGGCCATCTTCACCCAGGTCGAAGCCCAAGGGCCTGTGACAAAGGAGGCATTATGCCGCGCAAATCCGGGCATGCCCAATTCAGGCACCCGGCTCTTCAGGCCATGAATTCGCCCGTGACCCCGCGGCCACGGCCCTGTGACGCTATCCGCCGTCGTCGTGTTGAGATGGTAACAGGGCTCGGAGTCCCTGGCATCGGTCCCTCCGGCGGTCTCATGGCCCGGCGCCTCCTTCCCTCCACGGGGTCCCTCGGGTCGGTTCCCCCGCTTCCCAGGTACTACGCGACGCTCCGACTCCCAGCCACCCGTCCCGCCGCACTTCGTTGCCTTCGCTTGGCGGTACCCCGGTCGCACCCGCGGTTCGCTCCCGCGGCCGCCGGGTGCGCCGGCCGCGGGCCTGGAGTTGGTCACCCGGTGCTCCCGCCGGGGCTTACCGAGAAGGTGACGGGGCCTCCCAGGGTCCCGGGGGGCCTCCGTGAACGTGCCCTGCTCTCCGACCCCGGCGGGACCAAGACGCCAGGCCATCGCGGCGTCGTGACTCGGCCTTCCGTCAATTGAACAACGTCGGCTCCCGCGACTTTAACGCTTTCGGGGCTCAATCGCACGGCCCGCTCACTCGCTGTCTACGCTTCGCAGCCCGGGTCGCCCCGGCACCACGCAAGACTCGCTTCCGGCCGCTGGCCAAGCT
>JAUZEY010000350.1 GCA_030838785.1 Actinomycetota bacterium
AGCTCTTCGGGCGGCGCCGGGCCGGGCTCGAAGTGCAGGGCCCGGGACCCGACGCCCGGCGTCGTGGTGTAGCCGCCCCGCACCGCCGAGCCGCTCGTGCCCGTCCCGCTGCGCCGGCCGGTGTGGACGTTGTGGAGGAACCGGGCCAGCCTGCCGTTCTCGACCATGCGGACGGGCCGGGTCGGCACGCCCTCGCTGTCGTAGCCGGCGGCGCCGAACGCCTCCGGGTTGGTGGGATCGTCGACGATGGAGATGCCGGGCCCGGCCACCATCTCGCCGAGGCGGGTGGCGAACATGGACCGGCCCTTCAGCACGGCCTCGCCATTGAGGGCGCCGCAGATCACGCTCAGAATCGACGACGCCACCAGCGGGTCGAAGACCACGGCCAGGCGCCGGCTCGGCGGCTGCGTCGCCCCCAGGAGGCGGACGGCCCGCTCGGCGGCCATCTGCGCCGCCTCCCCGACGTCGAGCTCGGACGGCTCCCGCCCGACCGAGAAGCCGTAGCCGGTGCGGGTCCCGACGCCCTCGCCGGCCAGGGTGAGGGCCGAGACCGAGCACACCGTGCGGCGGGAAGTGGCCTCGACGCCGAGCGAGTTGGCCAGCGCCATCTCGGCGGCGCCGTCGCCGTAGGAGACGGTCCGCACACCCCGGATCCGGGCGTCGGCGGCCATGACCGCCCGTTCCAGCTCCAGGGCCAGCGCCACCTTGTCGTCGGCCGGGGTGGCCAGGAGCGCCTCCCGCCACAGGTCGAGCGCGGCCCGTTCCCCGCCGGGGTCGGCCGCCTCGTCGGGGTCGGGGAGCCCGAGATACTCGTCGACGGAACCGAAGCCGGCGTTGTCCCGGGCCTCGGCCAGCGTCTCGGCCACCACGCTGGGATCGAGGGACCCGGCCCAGGCGAAGCCCTGCCGCCCGTCGACCACCACCCGCACGCCGACGCCGTCGACGTTCTCCGACGCCACCGACTCGACCTCGCCGCCGAAGACCTTGACCTCCGTGCCCTTGGAGCGGGCGGCGTAGGCCTCGACCTGCTCACCGGGCCGGGCCTCGCCGGCGATCTTGCGGACCAGGACAAGAAGCGCGTCGTTTCCGGGGGACACCCCCGAACCCCCGGGGTCACGCACCGGCGGTACCGCCGACCGTCATCTCCGCCACCCGCACCGTGGGTTGGCCGGCCGAGACCGGCACGCCCTGCCCGTCCTTGCCGCAGGTGCCGGCCCAGGTGTCGAAGTCGGATCCGACGGCGTCGATGGCCATCAGCGTCTCGGGGCCGTTGCCGATGAGGTTGGCGGCCCGGATCGGGGTGGTGAGGCGCCCGTTCTCGATGAGGTAGGCCTCGGTCACGCCGAACACGAAGTCGCCCGTGGCGGTGTTGACCTGCCCGCCGCCGAGGGCGGCGCAGTACAGGCCGTACGGGGTCGAGGCGATGATGTCGTCGGGATCGCTCTGCCCCGCCAGCAGGTAGGTGTTGGTCATGCGGACCATGGGGAGCGACTTGTACGTCTCCCGCCGGCCGTTGCCACTCGACTCCCGGCCCTCCTTCCGGGCCCGGAGCAGGTCCCACATGTAGTCGTTGAGGAAACCGTCCTGGATCAACGTGTTGTGCGTGGCGGGGTGGCCCTCGTCGTCGACGGCCAGCGTGCCCCAGCCCCGGTCGAAGGTGCCGTCGTCGACCAGCGTGACCAGCGGGGAGGCGACCTGGGTGCCCACCCGGCCCCGGAATACCGATGCGTCCCGGTTCACGAGGTCGGCCTCGAGGCCGTGGCCGCAGGCCTCGTGGAAGAGGACGCCGCCGGCGCCCTGGCGGAGGACGACGGGCAGCCTGCCCGTCGGGGCGGGCCGGGCGTCGAGCATCCGCAGCGCCCGTCCGGCGGCCGTGCGGGCCACCTCCTCGGGGTCGAACTCGTCGAACAACTCGAAGCCGACGGTGCGGCCGGGGCCCTCGTAACCCGTCTGCAGGCCGCCGTCGCCGAGGGCCGTGCAGCTGACCATGAACCGGGTGCGGACCCGGTCGTCTTCCACCAGCAGGCCGTCGGAGTTGGCGATCAGCACCCGCTTGCGGGCGTCGGCATAGGCCGCCGACACCTGGCGGATGGCGCCGCCGGCGGCACGGGCGGCCTCGTCGGCCCGCTTCAGCACCTCGGCCTTGCGGAGCTTCTCGACCGACTCCGGCAGCTCCCGGACGGGATGGGTCGGCGACCCGGTGCGGGCCTCGAACTCCAGCACGGTGGTGCGGCCCTCCGCGCCCCGGGCGGCGGCGCCGGCGGCCCGGGCCGCTTCGGTCAGCGCCCGCTCCGACAAATCCGACGTGTGGGCATAACCGGTGGAGGAGCCGGCCACGACCCGGATCCCCGCCCCCCGCTCCCGGCCGGCGGTGAACTCCTCGATCTTCCCGTCGTCGAGCCGGGCGCCGGCGTTGCGCCGATCCTCGACGTAGACCTCGGCGAACTCCCCACCGTTGCGGAGGGCGGCGGCCAACACCCGCTGGAGGACGGATTCCTCGACCAAGGGAACATTCCTTTCGTCGGGGGGCACCCCGGCCCCGGGTCGCCGTTCCGGCGCCTTCCACCGGGGCCTTCTATGGTACGGCTGTGGACCTCCAACCGGGTCTGGCCGCCACCATCGAACGGGTGGTCGGCGAGTCCGACACCTCGGCCGCCGCCGGTACGTCCGACGTCGCCATGCTGGCCACGCC
>JAUZEY010000413.1 GCA_030838785.1 Actinomycetota bacterium
CTCAGGGAACAGCGACGACGACCACCGTGCCGGCCGAGCCGTCAACCTCGACGATCATCCCGTCGACGAGCCGGGCGGTGCCGTTGGCCGTGTCGGTCACGGCCGGGATCCCGAACTCCCGGGCCACCACGGCGGCGTGCGACATGGTGCCGCCGATGTCGGTGACGACGGCGGCGGCGTGGCCGAACAGCGGGGTGTAGCCCACGTCGGTGACCTGGGCCACGAACACCTCGCCGGGCTCCAGGAGGTCGGCCGTCTCGGGGGTGACGATCCGGACGGCGCCGCGGGCCTTGCCGCCGGCCGCCGGAACACCGGTCAGGGTCTCGCCCGCCGCCAGCGGGATGGCCTCGGGTTCGGGCTCCCACGGCGCCAGGAACGCCACCGGTATCCGGATCGCCGCCAGCCGTTCCCGCTCGCCGCGGCGGCGGACGACGGTGTCCCGGGCGCCCGGGCCGGCCGCGAACAGCTCCTCGGCGGTCAGGTAGAAGACGTCGTCCGGCCCGGCGAGGATGCCCCGCTCCGCCAGCCGGCGGCCCTGCTCCCGGGCCAGGCGCCGCATGACCCCGATGGTGCGGACGAGGGCGTCGCGGTCCCGTTCCCGCTCCGCCGTCGCCCACCGGGCGAGGGCCACGGCCGGCCGGGCCCGGCGGGGGATCTCCGCCTCGGCGACCGGCCCGGTGCCCCCTCCGCCCTTCGCCGCCTTGGCCACGGTGCGCAGCACGAGATCGGGATCGTCGGCGAAGACGGCGGACGCCAGCTCGCACTCGGCCGGGCCACGATGGCCGAACCGGGACAACGCCTCCCGCACGGCGGCGGCGAAGCCGGGGGAGACCGCCGCCACCCGCTCCAGGAGCCCGGGGCCGCCCGCCTCCAGCACGGCCAGCACGGCCGGCTCCCCGGCGGCCCGTTCCGCCAGGCGCCGGATGCCGCTCAGCCCTTCGGCGCTGGTCAGCCCCTCGCCGACCCGCTCCACGACTCCGGCCCGGCCGGCCAGCTGCTCGGCGGTGTTGGTGCCGGCGCCGGTGAGGATGGCGCCCAGCGCGGCCAGGTGCCAGCCGTGCCCCTGCAGATCGAAGGCCAGCGAGAACATCGACTCCAGCCCGGCGTCGGACAGGCCGACCGGGTCGGTGGTCAGGCGTTCCAGGCGGGCGACGTGGCGCAGCATCTCGTCGACGTCGCTCCGGTAGCTCTTGAGCACGCCGCCCAGACGGACGCCCATCGCCCCACCCGCACGGGCCTTGGCCCTGATCGTGGCCGGCTTCTCCATCGGCAGGTCGGAGAAGTCGAGGGCCGGCAGGTCGTCCGTGTGCCGGCCCAGGTATTGCCGGGCAAACGACTCGGCGTCCCAGCCGGGGGAGAGCTCCCCGATGGCGGCGCCGGTGGCGACGTTCATGTACATCCGGTGGGCATGGATGCTGAACATGCGGGTCTGGGCTTCGAGGCGGGTCACCCCGGTCATCCCCACGAAGTCGACGGCGGCCACGCCGGCCCGGGCGAAGGCCGGCGCCACGGCGGTCAGCGACAGCGGCGTGGCCGGCCCGGGCAGCGCCTCGGAGAAGTTGGTGGCCACGAACGTCGAGAACCGGGGGTCGACCGGCGTGTCGAACTCCCCGACCAGGTCCGGCTTCCCGCCCCCGTCGAGGGCCACCCCGTCGAGGGCGGGCGTGTCGGCCGGAAGCATCCCGGGCCGGAACGGCTGGTGCCACGGCACCGACACCACCTTGTCGCCGACGCCGGTCACCCCCAGCATGGCCAGGCGGGTGTCCTCGATGGCGTCGAGACCCGACCACGCGCATTCGAAGCCGAACTCCTTGCGCTGCTTGGTCGTGTCGAGCAGCGGCTGGTTCCGCACATACTCGAAGTCCCCCAGGTTCACCGGGGACAGCTTGCGGTCCCAGAGCATCGTGACCATCTTCTGCAGCGTTCCGGCCTTCAGCCGCACGACCCGCCGTCCGAGGGCCGCGGCCACCTGCTCGACGGTCAGGATGTCGTCGGGGCCGAGGTTCACGGGGCCGGTGGGGCCGGATTCGCAGGCCAGGGCGAAGAAGCGGCCGACGTCGTCGGCGTGCACGACCTGCCACAGGCCCTGCTCGCCCTTGACGGTGGCCACGACGGGGCCGGCGAGGAGGTTCCGGACGCGGTTGTCGATGCGGCGGCCGACGACGATGGGGGCCCGGATGGCGACGTCGTCGACGTCGGCCGAGGCCAGCATGGCCTCCACCTCGGCCTTGCACACGGCGTAGGCGGCGTCGGGATGGGGCCGCAGCGGCGTGTCCTCGGTGAGGCGGCTGCGGTCGTCGGGCCGGGGCCCGTAGGCGGTGGTGGAGCCGGCGAAGACGATGCGGCGCACGCCGGTCCGTTCCATGGCCGTGAGCACGTTCTCGGTGCCGCCGATGTTGATGGCCCGCTCGGCGGCGTCACCGAACAGCGCCTCGACGGCCCAGGCGCAATGCGCCACGGCGTCGCAGCCGTCGACGGCGGCGGTGACCGCCTCGAGGTCGCGGATGTCGGCGGCCACGTGCTCCACGCCCGGGCGGCGCTGCGCCGGCGGCCGCCGGGACAAGCCGACGACCTGGTGCCCCCGCCGGGTGAGGCGCTCGCTGATCTCCCGCCCGAACACGCCGCTGGCCCCGGTGACGAGGACCCTCAGGCGCGGCTGCCCGTTCTCCGGTGCGGTCATCGTGCTCCTTTGCTGGCGTGCGGGTCGGGCCAGAGGGCCTCGTCGACGGTCCAGCCCGGGGGCCGGCCCCAACGCTCCAGATAGACCATCTCCTGCAGAGGACGGCGTTCCGCCACCCCCCAGCGGCCGGTGGGCCGGCCCAGGGGCAGCATGGCGGTCATCTGGTACTCGCAGCCCTCGGGCAGGCCGAGGAGGGCTTCCGATTCCACCCGGCGGGATTTGAGCATGGTGGTGACGGTAGACCCGATGCCTTCGGCACGGGCGGCGAGACAGGCGCTCCAGACGGCGGGGAACACGGACGACTCCTCACCGGGGCGGCCCAGGGCGAAGAGGAGGACGGGCGCGTCGTGGAGGTGGTCGGCGAGATGGGCGGCCGAGTTGGAGACGCGAACCTGGTCCGGCGTCGCCGTCCCCGTCCGGACCGCTTCGGCCATGGCCGCGTACCGCGTCTCGTTGAGCTCGTCGAAGACCTCGCGGTACAGGGCCTGGAAGGCCTGCTTGGTGGCGGGGTCTTTCACCACCAGAAAGCGGAAGCGGTGCTGGTTCCCGGCCGACGGCGCCCGGATGGCGGCGTCGAGGATCCGCAGCAGGACGTCGTCGGGGATCGGGTCGGGGGCCAGGCGGCGCATGGCCCGGGTGGTGTAGAGGGCTTCCCGGACGTCCACGCCGTCAACCGGTGGTGAAGCCGCCGGCGCGGGCCCGGTCGGCGAAGAACTCGAGCCAGGTCCAGCCGACCTTGAGGGGGCGGGTGTCGCCGACGCGGCGGGTGATGCCGGCCTGGGCCCGGTAGCCGGCCCAGCGGGCGGAGGAGAACTCCCTCATCTGTGCCGCCGGGTCGGGGGTGAAGACCCATTCCTCACCGCCGGCCGAGTAGGTGGCGGAGGCCATCCAGTCGTCGCCGGCCAGGGTCAGCGCCGTTGACAGGTCGGAGGTGGCGAAGCGGGGCCCCTTGGTGTCGAAGGTGCCGGCCACGGCGAAGTCGTTGAGACCTTGAATGAAGAAGCCGGCCTCGACGGTACCGTCGTCGTATTCGTTGGCGAAGACGTTCCACGCCACCTGGGAGTGGGCGAAGAAGCGGAATTCCTTCCACTCCTGGCCGTGGGGCCAGTAACCGTGGTCGACGAGGACGAAGCCGGTGGCGTGGCGGCCCATGACCGTGCCCTCGGCCCGGTAGGCCTGCATCGTGTACAGGAGGGAGTCGTGCGGCATGGGGGAGTAGTGCATGAGGCCCGTCCCCACCGGTGTGGCCTCGCAGTTGAGCAGGTCGCCTTCCGACCAGGTGATGCCGCCGTCGGTGAACGACAGGTCGAGGGGCTGCTCTCCTTCCGGTACGAGGTCCTTGCCCACCTTGGCCATGAGGGCGTCGGCGTAGCGATGGGCCTCGGGCGTGAAGTGGCGGCGGATCTCACCCCGGGCGGTGCGCAACGAGGCGGGCGCCAGCCGCAGGTGTTCTGCGTCGCGGTTGGTCATCAGCCACAACCCCGAGGTCATGGGGCCGATGAACTTCCGTTCCAGCACGTAGAGGTGGCCGTCGTCGTCGCGCAGGCCGCCGTAGAAGTACTGGACCTGGAGGTTGAGCCCGTACTTCGCCTTCGTCGGCTCGACGTCGGCGATCCGGGGGTCGAACGAACCGACGATCGTGCGCTCGTGGTAGTCGCCGATGGCACGGTGGTTGGCCACAAAGGTCCTTTCGGGGAGGCTAGGAGCGACGGGCGAGGACGGCGGCCCGGCGGCGGGCCTCGGCTTCGCCGGGGTCGGCGGCGACGCCGTTGCGGTTGGGCTCGGCGTCGGACGGGCGGGCCCGGCCGGTCACGATGTCGGCGTGGAGCAGCAGCCCGCCCACGATGAAGCAGGCCAGCGCCACCAGCCCGCCGGACAGGACGACGGGAATCTGGGCCGGCACGTTGTCGGCCGTGCGGACGCCGGCCCAGGCCACGAACGTGACCACCAGCCCGGCGCCGACCAGCAGGCCGCCGAACGTGCCCACCGGGCGGTTGCGGAGCAGGAGCGGGATCCTCGACAGGTTCACGTTGGCTCGCCTCCTACAGGCGCCGGAGCTTGGTGGAGTAGGAGAGGTACCGCACCAGCACGGCGGCGCAGATCACGCCGAGCAGGGCGACGGTCCTCCTGGACGGGCCGCGGGGCCCGGTGGAGACGGCGGTGGCGGGAGCGGCCGCCGGCAGCCGCGGCGCGGCGGTCTCGGCACCGGACGTCGGCGCCGGGCCGCCAGACGGGACGGTGAGCGGCGAAGCTGACGGAAGCGGCGCAGCGGAGAACGCCGGTCCGGTGACGATCCCGGAGCCCCCGAGGCCGTTCGCAGTCCCGGGGCCGCCGAGGGAGGCGGCACCCCCGGAGGCGGAGCCCGCCGTCGGGTTGTCGCCGGAGGCCGGACCGGGCGCCGAACCGTCGCCGGAGGACCGGCCCCACGCCGGCGCCGCACCGGACGGCGGGGGCGCCGACTCCGAGGACGACGGCGGCGTCAGGTCGCCCAGCCTGTCGCCCAGCCCCGACCCGTTGCCGTCACCGGACAGCGGCTCGTTGACGATGGTGCGGGCGCCGGCCCGGGCGTACCCGAGGCCGAAGCTGGCGGTGAGCTGGCCGGTGTGGAGGGTGACGGTGATCTGCGCCGCCCGGGCGGTGGCCTGCGTGCCGTCGGAGGCCGCCTCCACCAGTTCGGGCACCACGTCGAAGGTGAACGTCCCCACCGGGGACAGCACCGGGCCGAGGGCGGCGAGGACCGGGCCGAGCCTGGCGATCGAGTCCGACGGCAGGGCGACCGGGTTGCCGTTGACCAGCAGGGCGCCGATGGTGGCCTCGGCCACCGCCTTCGCCCCGCCGGGCCGGCCGGTGGTGGTGGCCACCGCCCGGTTGCGGACCGACCGCAGCGTCACCACTCCGCCGAGAGTGACGTCGTTGATCTCCGAGGCGGAGACGACGTCGGTGGCCCCGTCGGGGCCGGCCACCGTGTCGACCGTGGCGGTGAGCGGCCCGCCCCGCAGGTGGGCGGCCTGGGCGCCATCGGGGGCGGCCTGGGTGGCGTAGCCGGCCAGGTGGCTGCCCCGGCCCCGGCACTCGGCCACCGCCGTCGGGCCCAGCCCGCCGCCGGGGGCGCGCGTCTCGGCCGTCGGGGTCTGCGGCGATTGCGGATACAGGCATTCCGCCCACGTCGGAGCGGTCAGCTCCCGCTTGCCCGAGGCGGCGAAGCCGCCGCCGATCCCGAACCGGCCCAGGAAGCCGGGGTCGGCGAAGGAGGCGAACCCGGTGGACAGGTCGTCGGACACCTCGGTGGCGGCCCGGGGATAACGGGCCAGCAGCAGCTCGGTGGGGACGGTCCCGTCCTGGCGGACGGTGAAGGCCTCGCCCACCATGTTCACGTTGGTGCTACCCGCATCGTGACCGGCGGCGGGCTCCGAGCCGGCCACCGGCGGCGCCAGCACCGAACCGAGGATCACCCCTGCGGCCGCCAGACCGGCGAGACGGCGCAACTGGTTCATGACCCACCCCCCAGGTACGAGGCCTCGACCAGATCGGAGCGGCGCAGTTCGTCGGCCGAAGCGGCCACGTCGATGTGGCCCTGCTTCAACACGTAGCCCCGCCCGGCCACCTCGAGGGCGAGGCGGACGTACTGCTCGGTGACCAGCACGGTCAGCCCACCGGCGGCCAGGCGGCCGATCGTCTCGAACACGAGCTCGGAGATGTTGGGGGCCAGGCCCATGCTGGCTTCGTCGATCATCATCAGCTCCGGTTCGGCCAGGAGCGCCCGGGCGATGACCAGCATCTGCTGCTCGCCGCCCGACAGCTTCCCGGCGATCTGGGTGCGCCGGTCGGCCAGCCGGGGGAACAGGTCGTAGGCCCGCTCGCACTCGGCGGCCAGCGCCCGGGCCGGAAGCCGGCGGCGGTGCGCTCCCATCATCAGGTTCTCGGCCACGGTCAGGGTGGGGAACACCGCCCGGCCCTCGTCGACCAGCACCAGACCGGCGCCCGCCACCCGTTCGGGGGCCAGGCCGCCGACCGGCCGCCCGTCCATCGTGATGGTGCCGGCCAGGGGCCGGATCTGACCGGCGATGGTGCGCAGCAGCGTGGTCTTCCCCGCGCCGTTGGGGCCCAGGAGGGCGACGACCTCGCCCCGGCGGACCTCGATGTCGATGCCGTACAGCACCTGCACCGGCCCGTACCCGGAGCACAGGCCCGACACGGCCAGCAGCGGTGCGGCAGTGGCCGCGGGCTGGTCGGCTGCGCTCATGCGGGCTGCGCCTGCTTCCCCAGGTAGGCGGCGACGACGGCCGGGTTCGACCGCACCTCGGCCGGGGTCCCGGCGGCCAGCAGGCGGCCGAACTCCAGGACGTAGACGTAGTCGGAGATCCCCATGACCAGGCTCATGTCGTGCTCGATGAGGGCCACGGTGACGCCCAGCTCCCGGTTGACCGTCTGGATGAGCCGCCCCAGCCAGCGGGTCTCCCGCGGATCGAGCCCGGCCGACGGCTCGTCGAGGAGCAGGACGTCGGGGACCGGGACCAGCGCCCGCAGGACCTCGACCACCTTCCGCAACCCCGACGGCAGGTCGCCGGCGGCCAGCGGCCCGATGGCCGCCAACCCGACGGCGTCGAGCAGTGCCGCAACGCGGGCCCGGATCTCCTGCTCCTCGGCCAGGGCGTAGGAGAAGCCGGCCACCTCGCCGGGTAGGCCGTGGGTGACGCGGGGATGGAACCCGACCAGCAGGTTCTCGAACACCGACATGCTGTCCACCAGCCGGGGCGTCTGGAAGCTGCGGCCCAGCCCGGCGGCCGCCCGGCGGTGGGCGGGGAAGCCGGTGATGTCGGTGCCGCGCAGCGCCACCGTCCCCGACCCGGGGGCCTGGAAACCGCTGCAGCAGTTGAACAGCGTCGTCTTGCCGGCGCCATTGGGGCCGATGATCGCCACCAACTCGCCGGGCTCCACCGAGAACGAGACGGCGTCGAGGGCGACGACCGCGCCGTAGCCGACCGAGACGTCGCGGGCCTCGAGCGCCGCCGGCGCCGGACGTTCGAACCGGCTCGGGGCCCCGGCGGCGGGAGCGCGCCCCACGGCGGCGGCCAGCGTGCCGGCGGGGATGTCCCAGTCGGGCAGCGTGAAGCCGATGTCGCGCCGGGCCCGGCCGCGGGGAGCGGAGAAGGCCGCCTCGCGGGGTGGGCGGGGCTGCAGCCAGCCGGCCCGCACCCCGAGACCCCGCAGGATGCCGAGCAGCCCGTCCGGCCGGAGCACGACCACCACCAGCAGCAGGGTGGCTTGCAGCAGCGGTGCGAACTGGCGGAGGAAGTCGCTGTCCCGGCCTTCGGCGAAGGGGCGGATCAACTCGGTGGGGAGCACCTGGAGGGCCCCGGCCAGTACGGCGCCGAGCACGGAGCCGATCCCGCCGATGAACGTCACGGCCAGGTACTGGATGGAGGCGAACAGTGTGAACTGGTTGGAGCGGCTGGACTGGATCAGCGTCCCCAGCAACACGCCGGCCCCCGACGCCAGGCAGCCCGACACCACGAAGGCCAGGCGGCGGTAGCGGACGCTGTCCACGGCCAGCGCCTCGGCCGCCGTCCGGGACGTCCGCACCGTGAGCAGCGCCCGGCCGGTCTTGCCCCGGCCGATCCGCAGGGTGGCGCCGAAGGCCAGCGCCGCCGACAGGGCGCACAGCAGGAAGAAGTAGCGCTCGTTGCCGAAGTCGACCGAACCCCAGTGGGGCCGGGCCACCACGGTCGTACCGTGGTTCTCCAGCGGAATGAAGACCATGTACTGGGCCACCACCCCGAAGGCCAGGGTGACAACGGCGAAGTAGAGACCGGGCAACCGCAGGGCGACGGCGCCCATGACCACACTGGCCGGCACCGACACCAGCATGGCGATAGGGATCCACAGCCCGAAGTTGAGGCCCCGGCTGGTCAGTTCGGCCGCCGTGAAGGCGCCGAGGCCGACGAAGGCGGCCTGTGACAGCGACACCGCGCCGGCCCAGCCGGTGAGCACGGTGAGGGACAGGGCCACGATGGCGTAGACCACTACGAACGAGCCGATGAGCGCCCAGTAGGGCGACACCAGGAACGGGTAGGCGGCGACGGCCAGCGCCACCGCCACCCAGGGGCCGAAGGTCAGGATCGTTCGGCGGCTCCCGCCCTCAGCTGGCACGGGTGTCTCCGAGGGTCTCGGTGATGGTGCCCGCCCGCAGCAGCAGGACGGCCACCAGGGCGAAGAACCCGACGCTGTCGGACAGGCCGGCGACCTGATGGCCGAAGATCCTCGATCCGGCCAGCGACTCGACCACCCCCAGCAGCGGTCCGCCGACCAGGCACAGGCGCAGGTCCTTGAGGCCGGCGAACACCCCGACGACCAGAGCTTTGATCTGCAACAGGAAGAGCGTGTACGGGTTGAGGATGGTGGTCGAGGCGGCCAGCAGCGACGCCACCGCGCCGATGGCCGCCCCCAGGGCCCACGCCTGCCCGCTGACCCGCCCGACGGGGACGCCGAGACCGGCCGCGCCGTCGGGGTTGTCGGAGATGGAGCGGATGGTCAGCCCCCAGCGGGTGCGGGTCACGACCAGCGCCAGCAGGGAGACCAGCACCACCATCACGACCAGGATCACGACGGCCGACTGGTTGACGACCACGGAGTCGAGGCCGACCAGCTTCCCGATCCGCCACGGCCGTTTGGGCAGCGGGTTCGGGATGCTGCGCAGGTCCCCGCCCCAGCGCAGGATGATCAGGCTCTGCAGCAGCAGGAGCACGCCGACGGTGGCGATGAGCGGCGCCAGCGCCGGGGCCCGCCGCAAGGGCCGGATGGCCAGCCGTTCGGTGACCAGCCCGAGGACGGCCGCCGCCCCCACCCCGAGGGCGAACCCACCGAGGTAGCGGCCGGTTCCGCCGCCGCTGCCCTTCATGACGTCGAAGAGGACGTAGGCCCCGACCGCCCCCATCCCGGCCTGGGCGAAGTTGAGCGCCCGGGAGGCCCGGTAGACGAGCACGAACCCGGCCGCCAGCAGGCCGTAGACGGCGCCGTTGGTGATCCCGTTGACGACGAGCTGGGCGTAGAGCTCCATCGAAAGCCCCGGCCGCCAGGCTCAGCCGGCCTGGAAGAACGGGTCGGGGATCGGTTCCTGCACAAGGACGTAGGGATTGTCGTCGGCCGGCTTGGCCACCTCGACCACCGCCACGTTGATGCTGAACAGGTTCCCCTTGGCCGACGACTGCTGGGAGAACTTCACCCCGAAGCCGGTGTCGAAACCGTTGAAGGCCCCCGATCGCAGCACCTCGAGGAGCCGGGCCCGGGTCAGGTTGGGCCCGGCCCGCCGGAGCGTCTCGACCGTGGCCCTCGCCGCGATCCACATGGTCTCGGTGTAGTAGTTCCGCTTGTCCCAGTCGGACCAGTACTTCTTGTAGTTCCGCTCGAACTCGACCTGCCCCGGCAGCCTGGCCGACAGCAGCTGCCAGGGGTTCTGGCAGATCATGCCCTTGGCGTAGTCGCCCACCTGCCTCGGCCACACGCTGACGTTGCAGGTGACCCCGGCCGAAGGCAGCGGCGGCTTCCAGCCCTGACCCTCGGCCGTCTTCTGGAACAGGATCGGGCCGAGCGGCTCGGAGGAGAAGAAGACGAAGTCGGGGTTGGCGAAGCGCATGTTGGTCACCTGGGTGGTGAAGTTCGTCTCGCCCAGGTTGTACTTCTCCTCGGCCACGATCTTGACGCCGGTCTTGCCCAGCACCTCTTTGGCCCCCACCAGCCACTCGTTGCCGATGTCGTCGTTCTGGGCCAGGATCCCGACCGTCTTCGGATGCTTGTTCTTGACGTAGTAGTCGAGCACCACGCGGGACTGGCTCCGCCCCGCCGGGCCGGTGGGGAAGATCGTCGGGCACACGAACTCGTTCTGGGACAGGCCGTCGGTCCACAGCGCCGGGATCTGGTCCTTGCACGCCAGCGGGGCGGCGGTCACCCAGGCCGGGCCGTCGCCGGTGGCGGCGAAGGAAAAGATCTTGTCCTGCTGGGTGAGCTTGGTGTAGCACGCCCGGGGCTTGTCGCCGGAGGTGAACGACGTGTCGCAGTCGACCAGCTGGAGCTTGCGGCCGTAGAGGCCGCCCTGGGCGTTGACCTCGTTGAACACCGACTTGACGGCCTTGAGGAGCGTGATGCCGAGCTCGCCCACCGGGCCGCTCTCGATGAAGAAGCCGCCGAGCTTGATGCTGTCGGCCGTGACGCCGACGTCGGTGGCGCCGCCGTTTCCCTGCGCCGGCGCGGCGGCGGAGGCACCGCCGACGGCGGGAGCGCCGGGGGCGGACGGGCCGGCCGCCTTCGAGCCGGAGGCGGACGGCCCCGAGCCGGAGCCGGCGGGGTTCCTGGAGCCGGCCGGGGCGCCGGTCCCAGAGGCGCCGGCGGCCGAGAGCGCGGCGGCCCGTCCGCTGGCGGCGACGGCCGGAGGAGCGGCGCTGCCACCCGTTGCGCTGCCGGCGGCCGAACCGTTCGCGGCGCCGCTGGAGGTGCCCGGGACGGAGCCCTCGACCGGGCCGCCCGTGGCCGCCGCCACGGCACCCGCCGTCGTCGGAGTGGTGGCGGCGCCGAGCGCGGCCTGGCCGGCCAGTGCCCCCAGGTGCTTCGGCTGCTCCCCGGCGCAGGCGGCGCACACGACGGAGACGGCCAGGACCAGGACGAGCCTTGAACGCTGCCGGCGTCGACCCCGCACGTTGCCCCCCCGAAGGACGTCGAAAAAGGCCCCGGTTGTCCGGGCTCCGCCTCATTGAAGCACGCCCCCGGGCCTACTTTCAATAGGTGATCACTAGAAAGTAGGGCGACAGTTACTGCACGACGTCTACGGTTTCACCAGCCGGAGACCGAGGTCGACGGCCTCCGCCCGGACCGCATCGCGGTGCCGTTTCGACGGCCGGCCCTCCGACAGGAGACGGGTCACCTCGCCGAACAGGACGAGCACGGCGATGGCCACGACCCGCAGCTCGGTGGCGCTCATCGCCGCCTGGGCCGGCTTCAGAGGCCCCCGGAGCATGGCCGTCACCTGGTTTCGGCGCTGCTCCCGCCGGAGGGACTCCACGTCGGCGGTGGCCCCCTGCGACGACTGGTAGTACAGGCGGGCGTCGGCCGGATGGGCCTCCAGCCAGGCCAGGAACCGGTCGATGAGGGCGGTCACGGCGTC
>JAUZEY010000416.1 GCA_030838785.1 Actinomycetota bacterium
AAGGTGGACTTCCCGCTCGGCTTCCACGCCGAGGTGCTGGGCGAATACAAGGAGCGCCAGGGCGCCCAGAAGCGCCTCCTGGGCTTCGGGCTGGCCGCCCTGCTGGCCATCTTCCTGCTCCTGCAGACGACGTTCAAGAGTTGGCGCCTGGCCACCCTGACGATGGTCCTGACCCTGCCCATGGCCCTGGTGGGCGGCCTGATCGGCGCCTACCTGACCGGCGGCATCCTCACCCTCGGGTCCCTCGTCGGGCTCCTCACCGTCCTCGGCGTCGTCGCCCGCCACAAGATCATGCTGATCGACCACTACCGCCATCTGGAGAGCCACGAGGGCATGGCCTTCGGCCCCGAGCTGGTGCTGCGGGGGGCCAAGGAACGCCTCGCCCCGATCCTGATGACGACGCTGGCGGCGGGCCTCTCGCTGATCCCGCTGATCGTGGCCGGCAACCGGCCCGGTCAGGAGATCGAGTACCCGATGGCCATCGTGATCCTCGGCGGCCTCATCACCTCGACACTGCTCAACCTGTTCGTCGTCCCGTCCATGTACCTGAAGTACGGCAAGGCCAAGGGCTCGACGGCCTAGCAGGACCTCACCGGCGGGTCCGCTCGATCAGGTCGAGGCGGGAGGTCTCGCCCTCGACGGTCTCCTCCCGGATCATGCCGATCCCGGGGGCGTAGTGCTTGTGGTCGGCGACGCCCGGGTCGAGCGGCGACCAGTCGCGGGTCACCACGACCTCGACGTAGCTCCCGTTGGGCACCGTCAGCGCCTCGGTGACGGAGATGACCCGGGCCATGTCCTCGGCGTGGCCGGGGAGGTACTCCTGGCGGTAGGGGTTCCCGGGCCGGGGGTGGGCCGGCATGACGATGCCGGGCAGGCCTCCGTGGACGCCGGCCTCCCAGGAGCCGGCCGGGGTGAAGCGCCCGTCGTCGCCCCGGGTGCGGCTCGCCTCGCCGAACATCCAGACGGTGCCGTCGCGGTCCTCGGCGAACCAGTCGAACGTGTCTTCGAACGGCTGGCCGGCGACGGTGACGGTGTCGTGGACGACGACGCAGGACACCCCCATCACGACCCGGGTCTCGTCGGTGACCTCCACCACCTTGCGCTCGAGCCCCTCCCCGCTGCGGCCCTCGTAGACCCAGCGGGTCCCCGGCCGGAGCGGCAGGTAGGGATTCTCGACCGTGGCCGTGAAGGCCGCCGGGTCGATCCGGGGCGCGTAGGAACGCCGATCGCTGCCGGCCGCGGTCAGCACCGCGACGCCGAAGGCCAGGATCACGAGCATGGACGCGCCGACCACCCGTTGTTTCACGGGCCGCATCCTACGGGTTGGGGTGAAATGTCCGATTCGCCAAGCTTTGGGGGGAAATGTCCGGGGGGTTCTGTCCGACTTGGGGCCGATGCCCCGTTTTCGTGGCAGGCGACCCGCTTTGCGGCGTCGAACCCGATTCCGACAGCTCACGTCGCACGCAACCGGGAGAGGGACCGAAGGACCGCAGCCGATGCATCGCCGCCCTCTCCACCGTGAGCGCCACCCCCGCCCCCGCCGGCTGGCCGGAGGGCTCATCGTCGGCTGCCTCGGCGTCGTCGCCCCCCTGTCCGTCTGGGCCTGGCGGGCTTCGGCGAGCACGGCCGCCACCTGTGACGCCGCCACCCACACGGTCACCCTGACCGGCGGGGGGACGGCCACCATCGTCCGGTCCGGTCAGAACGTCACGGTGCCCGGCTGCCACGGTTCGGGGGCGGTGCTCGCCGCCATCGGCAACGGCGTCACGGTGAAGATCGAGGGCGGGGACGGGTCGAGCACGATCGTCATCGACCTCTCCGGGGGCCACTTCCCGTCGTCGGTGAAGTTCGACCTCAGCCTCGGCCCGGCCGGCGGCGGCAGCAGCGGCGGGGGTGGTCAGGGGGGCACGCTCAGCATCGTCGGCTCGTCGGGCCCCGACGTGATCGTGGCCGGCGGCTTCGGCATCTCCCTCAACGGCGACGACGTGATCGACGTCGGGGAGGGCTGCGACCCGAACTGCATCAGCCCGCCGGGGGGCGTCGAGGAGCTCCTCATCAACGGTGAAGGCGGCGACGACTCGCTCAGCACCGGCGGGAGCCCCGGCACCGGCGGCCCGTCCGACACGATCGCCACGCTCGACGGCGGCAGCGGCCTCAACACCCTGGACTTCTCCCGGGCCGCCGGACCGGTCAGCGCCAACCTGTTCCAGGGCACCGCCAGCGGGGCGAAGAAGGTCACGAACTTCGCCCGCATCCTCGGCTCCCCGTTCAGCGACGACCTCGTCGGCGACCACGACAACTACATCGCCGACGGCGGCGGCGACGACATCGTCTTCGCCGGGGCGGGACGCAACGTCATCGAGAGCGGCCCCGGCAGCAAGACCATCACGGCCGGCAACGGCGACAACGTCATCACCACCGGCCCCGGCGCGGGCACGAATGTCAGCGTCGGGGACGGGAACAACGACGTCACGGTCGGCCCCGGGGGCGGCGCCACCGTCACCGTCGGCGGCGGGCACAACGTCGTCCACGGCACCGACGGCGGCGACACCATCACCGCCGGCGGAGGCGACAACGCCATCTACGACGGCGGCGGAGACGACTCCATCACCGTCGGCCACGGATCGAACCAGATCTACGGTGGTGACGGCGACGACCACATCAAGGTCGGCGACGGCGACAACTTCGTCGACGCCGGCGCCGGGGACGACCAGATCTACCTCGGCAACGGGCGGGACACCGTCATCGGCGGCTCCGGGGACAACGTCATCTACGGCGGGCAGGGGCCGGAGCACATCGACGCCGGGCCGGGCACCAACGTCGTCTACCTCGGCGACGCCGGCAACGACGTCACCGCCGGCGACGGCGAGAACAACATCCACGGCGGCGGCGGGGGCGATGTCATCCGCACCGGCACCGGAAGGAACACCATCGACGCCGGCAACGGCCCGAACGAGATCTTCCTCTCCGCCGCCGCGGCCGAGAACATCGTCCACGGCGGCGACGGCGGCGACGCGATCCACATCACCGGGAACGGTGGCGGCGGCCGGACCATCATCAACGCCGGCCGGGGCGTGAACACCATCTCCTCCTCCGGCCAGGGCGACAACACGATCGACGGGGGCGGCGGGACCAACACCGTGTCCTACGCCGAGGCCGCGGCGCCGGTCGTGGCCGACTTCTCCAAGGGCCCCGGCACGGTGAAGAGCAGCGGCGTCGACACGCTGACCGGGGTCCAGACGGTGATCGGCTCCCCCTTCGACGACACGTTCGTCCCCGGCCCGGCCGACGAGACGTTCGACGGCGGGCCGGGCACCAACACGATCTCGTACCAGGACCCGGCGTCCGCCGACGGGGCGCTGAGCCCGTCGCTGCCCGACCCGGCCACCGTCGACCTGGCGGCGGGGACGGCCACGGCCCCCGGCCGGGGCACGGACAAGCTCCTCAACATCAGCCGCGCCGTCGGCTCGCCCTACGACGACCTGCTCTTCGGCGACGCCCACGACGACATCCTCGACGGCCGGGAGGGCAACGACTTCCTCGACGGCCGGGCCGGCAACGACACGCTGCTCGGCGGCCCCGGAGCCGACACGATGTT
The DNA here is from genome assembly GCA_030838785.1 of Actinomycetota bacterium. Taxonomy (GTDB): domain Bacteria; phylum Actinomycetota; class Acidimicrobiia; order IMCC26256; family BP-133; genus BP-133. The sequence goes on from JAUZEY010000416.1 coordinate 3,599, forward strand.
CGGCGGCCCCGGCGGCGACACCCTGAACGGCGGCGACGGCAACGACCGTGAGAGCGGCGAGGACGGCGACGACCGGTTCAACCAGGAGTTCCTGAAGAACGGCACCGACACCCTCTCCGGCGGTCCGGGGCTCGACACCGTGGACTACTCGGCCCGGAGGGGCAGCGTGACCGTGGCGGAGAACGGTCTGCCCGACGACGGCGACCCGGGCGAGGGCGACAACGTCGCATCAGACATCGAGACCGTCCTCGTCCCCGACAGCGCGGCGTCCGGGCCGGCCGACTACCTCCTCGTGGCCGGGGACGGCGCGGTCTTCCCGTTCGGGCAGGCGGCATCCGCCGGGGCGCCGGGCCCGACCGGGCACCCGATCGTCGGCGTCGCCCGGACCCGCTCCGGTCACGGCTACTGGATGGCGGCCTCCGACGGCGCGATCTTCGCCTTCGGAGACGCCGCCTTCTACGGCTCCCTCGGCGGCATCACGCTCAAACAGCCGATCGTGGCCATGGCCGCCACCCCGACGGACCACGGCTACTGGCTCGTCGCCGCCGACGGCGGGATCTTCGCCTTCGGCGACGCCGGCTTCTCCGGCTCCCTCGGTGCCCTCGTCCTGAACCAGCCCATCGTGGCCATGGCCGCCACCCCGTCCGGCCAGGGCTATTGGCTGACTGCGGCGGACGGAGGCATGTTCGCCTTCGGCGACGCGGCGTTCCACGGCTCCCTCGGCAACGTCGTCCTCAACCGGCCGATCGTCGCCATGGCCGCCACCCCGACCGGAGCCGGCTACTGGCTCGTCGCCACCGACGGCGGGATCTTCGCCTTCGGCGATGCCGGCTTCTACGGCTCCCTCGGCGACATCCGCCTCACCCGGCCGGTGGTGGGCATCGCCCCGACCCCGACCGGAGCCGGTTACCTGCTGGCCACCTCCGACGGCGGGGTGTTCGCCTTCGGGGACGCCCCCTTCGCCGGCTCGGCGGCCGGCACCCACTTGGCGCAACCCATCCGGGCCATCGTCTCGGTCCGGTAGGGCCCACCCCTACATGGTCGCCCGGAGAGCCTCGACGGGCTCCATGGCCGCGGCCCGGGCCGAGGGGTAGATCCCCGACAGGAGTCCGATGGTGCCGCCGAGCAACGGCGCACCGAGGGGAACCCACGGCTCCAGCACCGGCGTCCACGTCCGGCTGGCGGCCACCCCGACGACGACCAGGGTCCCGAGGGCGGCGCCGAGGACGCCGCCGAGGAGGCCGAGCGTCGTGCTCTCCAGCAGGAACTGGCCCGCGATGTGGCGGCGGGCCGCACCCAGCGAGCGGCGCAGGCCGATCTCCCCCACCCGCTCGAGGACCGACACCAGCGTCACGTTGGCGATCCCCACCGCGCCGATCAGCAGCGAGACGGCGCCGAGGAGGAGGAAGAGGGCGTTGAGGTCGTTCTGCACGCCGGCCCGGACCCGGCGGGGTTCGGGCGGCGCGGTCACCTTGAGGAGGGTCGGATCGGTCGGGCTGAGGGCCAGCGGCAGCTGCCCGGCGATGAGCGTGGCGGCGCCGATGCGGGTCTCGACCTGGACGGAGCCGGGGGCGCCGAGCCCGAAGTCGCGGCCGGCGGTGCCTTCGGGGATCACGATCGAGCCCAGCAACGAGGATTGGCGCGCCACGCCCGAGATGACGCCGATCACCACGTAGAGCCGATCACCGAGGAAGATCGCCGGCTGGTCGTCGATGCGGGTCACATGGAGCTGCTCGGCCACGTTGGCGCCGACCACGGCCACCCGGTCGGCCCGGGCGGAGTGGCCGGCGTC
>JAUZEY010000428.1 GCA_030838785.1 Actinomycetota bacterium
CGGCCTGGCCGTAGACGGAGGTGATGGCGTCGGCGAGGCCGACGGAGTTCTTGTCGAGGGCACCGGCGGCGGCCTTGAACTCGGCCGAGTCGAGACCCTTGCCGACGCCCTGGGTGACGGCGATGCCCGCCAGGTAGACGTGCTCCTGGAGCAGGGCGGTGAGGCCGGAACGCAACGCCGCGGCACCGCTGTCGACCGGGTTGGCGGTGGCCCCGAGCGGGTCGTGACCGGCGTGGGCGGCGTGGTCGGTGACGGCGGCGGGCGTGACCTTGACCGCCGAGTCGCCCCCGCCGCGACCGCAGGCGGCGCCGAGGGTGGCGAGCAGGGCGAGGCCCGAGACGGCCCGGACGGCGGTCGTCCGCCGCGAGCGCTTGGGGCTGGAACTGATTGCAGGCATGGGTCTGTACTCCCCTTGTCGGGTCGGTGGTGCTGGCGATGGATGATGTTTGGTTGCAGCAGGGGCGGCGAGGCGTCGGGCGCCTCGGCTACCGGCTCAGCTCACGACGATCTGGGCGTCCATTCCCGGGTGGCGGCTGCACAGGTAGTTGAACGTGCCCGCCTGGGAGAACGTGAACGTGGCCGTCTTGCCCTTGCCGTCGAGCTGGAAGTCGAACCCGGGGGGGCCGGGCACGATCTCCTTCTGGAGGTGCTGGTCGTCGTAGGTGCGCGTCCCGGACGTGACCGTGTGGAGGATCTCGTCCTGGTTGGTCCAGGTCACGGTGGTGCCGACGGTGATGTGGACGGGATTGGGTTGGAAGGCGAAGCCCTTGATGTCGATCGACGTCGCCGCCACCTTGGCCGTCGTCGTGGGGGGAGCGGCTTCGGTCGAGCTTGTCGTGGCCGCCCCGGTCGACGCGGTGGTCAGCGCCGCCCCGGCCGCGGTCTTGCTGCCGCCGCCGCCGCAGGCCGAGCCCAGGACGGCCGCGGCGGCGAGCGCCCCGGCCAGGGTGGCCCGTCGTCGGCCGGACTTCCAACTTCGGTTCGGGGTCATGCCGCCTCTACGACACCGCGGCGTCATCCGGATGACGGGAGGCGACGTTCCGGGCCTGATGCCCTCAATGCGGCGAGCATTTCGCAATCCGGCGAGCGTTCGGCGCCGTACGGCTCTTCAACAGGGTCGGACCCGGGAGGTACCGCACGATCCGACCAGGAGGCGCCCGCCGTGCACCATGACGATGTCCTGCTGTCCGCCGAGGAGGAAGCCGTCTTCGTCGAGCTGAGTGCGGCCCTGCTCGTCGGGGAGTGGCTGGCGGGTCAGCTGGGCGGCCTGGATGACGGCTCGTGGCCGCCGGAGATTCCGGCACAGCCCTGCGACTGTCCGGCGCGGCGCACGGCGGACCCGGCCGACGACGCCGAGCGGCCGGGCTCCCTCCGATACCTGCTGCTGGCCATGATCGGGGTGGTCGCACTCGTCGGTGGCGGCGGACTAGCGGCCTTCACGTCCGGTGTCGCGGCCTGGTGCGGCATGCTCACGTGGACGATCGGAATCGTGGTGACCCTGTGCGCCGTGGTGACGGGCGAAGCAGCGCGACCACACGCGCCCCTTACGAGGAGATCCGCTTGCCCTTCGGGGCCTTGACCTTGACCGCCTTGACCTTGACCGGCTTGACCTTGACCGGCTTGACCGGCTTGACCTTGACCTTGACCTTGACCGCCTTGACCTTGACCGGCTTGGTCGCCGGGGCTTTCTTGGCCGCCTTCACCGCCGGCGCTTTCGGGGCAGGCCGTGCCGCCCGGATCTCCATGAACTCCTCGGCCACGAACACGATGTTGCCCGTGCGGACGACGCCCACGCCGATGGAGTCGAACGCCGGGTCGACCAGGTTCTCGTAGTGGTGGGGCGAGTTGACGAAGGCGACGTGGAGGCTGTCGACGGTCCCGCCCATCCCGACGTTCTCTCCGAGCCTGTGCCAGTCGGCCGTGATGCCGTCGGACAGCTGCGAATGCCAGATCGTGTTCTTGTCGGCCATCGTCTGCGCCCAGGCCCGGGCCTTGGCGGTCAGGCCGGCATCGACCCGGAGGGCGGCGAGGCCGTTGGCGGTCCGGAGGGCGTTGATCTGGGTGACGAAACTCGTCTCGTCACTGTCCCGGTCGGCCCAGGCCGCGGTCGTGGGGATGAGGCCGATGGCGACGAGCGCCGCGACGGCGCCCAGTAGCAGTTTGTTCATCTCGTCCGTGAGTGCTCTGGCGGCTCGCGCCGCGCCGATGTCGAGCGGCGCCACGGAGGACGAGAAGACGCCCCATTCGGTGGCTCGGCGGCCATCCCCACCCGGAGGTGGGCTTAGGCCCGTAGCTTTGCGTCGCCGGGTTTCCCCGGGTTTGCCGTTTCGTGGGATGCCGCAACCCTGCTATCGGACGGCGATGCCCCCGGGCTGAGGACTGAGGCGAAAGGTTGGGCTGCGTTTGTGAATTTGGTCAGTCCGCCGGGGGGCCCGCGGCGACCACGCGGTTCTTGCCGCCGAGTTTTGCCTGGCGGAGGGCGCGACTGGCGCGCCGGATGAGCTCGGCGGGTTCGCCGGCGCCGGTTGCACAGCCGACACTGACGGTCACGGGGGCGTCGTGGTCTCCCCCGGCGCCGGCGCCGATGGCGACGGCGGCCCGGACGCGTTCGGCGCTCGCCAGCGCGCCGGCGAGGTCGGCGGCGGGCAGGACGGCCAGGAATTCTTCCCCTCCCCACCGCCCGACGAGGTCCTCGGTCCGGAGCGTGATGCGCAGACGCTCGCCCACCGCCCGCAACACGTCGTCGCCGACCTCGTAGCCGAACCGGTCGTTGACGCGCTTGAAATCGTCGATGTCGATGAACAGCACGGCCAGCGGCTGGTGGTGGCGGCGGGCGGCGCTGAGCGCCGCGGCGAGGTGCTCCTCCACGTAGCGGCGGTTGGGCAGGCCCGTGAGGGGATCCGTCCGGGACAGCACGCCGAGTTCGTGGGTCTCCCGGGTGAGCCTCGATGTGCGCTGGAGGCAACGGATCATCGCGCCGGCGGCTACCACCGTGGCGACGAAACCCACGACGGGGAGTGCCTGACGCCGTGAGTGCTCGTTCGGCATGTGCAAAGCCCGCCATTTCGCCCGACGACATTGCGGGACAATGGCGCCATCGGGTGGCCGATCGGGCACCGCTGTCCCACACCCCATCGGCGGCGGGATGTTCCGGTTGAGCCTTTCCGACGCCGTCGCCCTCTACGGACCGTTAGTTGTGGGTGCCCGGGACGTGGGGCGCGGCATCGCCGCGCTCGAGGACGGCCGCCTCGCCGATCACGGCCCAGTTGGGGTCGATCGGTGCGTGCTCGGCGGTCGTGATCTCCCCGGCGCCGGCGGGCTGCGGATTGGGGGAGAGTGTCCCGGTTCCGACCACACCGGCCAGGAGGCCGACGGCCAGCGCACCGGCGAGGGCCGTCCGGCGGAACATCCACCGGCCCAGCTCGACAGCCTCATTCTCGCTCAGCCCGAGCAGGCGCTGGAGGTTGGCCACGATGTCCTCGGGCGTTCCGCCGAGGAGATCGGCCAGGAGGCCGGCGTCGCTGGCCCGCAGCGCCAGCCCGGCGTCCGCCGCCAGACCGCGCTCGGTGCGCACGGCCGAGAGGAAATTCCGTAATGCGTCGTCGTCCGCCCCCTGGGCGGCGAAGGTGACGGACCCGATCGTGATCGTGCCGGTGGCGGCGTCCCGCACGGCCGCGGCCGGCCGGTCCGGCGCCAGTTCCTGGCGGGGAATCCCGTAGAGGTTGACCATGGTCAGGCGCACGGCGTAGGGGATGTTGTCCCGGCCACCTTCCCAGCCCCGGAGCGCCCGCGGGCTCACGCCGAGCCGGCGGGCGGCCCGCCGCAGGCTGAGACCCTTCGACTGCCGGGCGGCGAGGACGCGGCTGCCCGTGGTGTGTCGCTGTGACATGTCTACAGAGATCGGCTGATCGGACCGCCAGCTTGAGAGCCCGGCGGGACCGGCCCGAACGGGCGATCGCCCAATCGGCCCGATTCGGGTCGATCCTGTCAGCCGGGGAAGGCGGCCGCCGCCTTCTCCCAGATGTCGGGAAAGGTCCAGGCCGTCATCCGTCAGTGCTCACGCCGCCCGCCCGGGTGCGCCGCCGGCCGTTCCGGTTGGGGGTGCTGGCGAAGACGACGCCGCGGAGGAACGACCGGACCGTCTCGGCGAACGCTTCCTCTTCGCCGAAGGGGTTGGCCTCGAGGGCCCGGGCCAGCATCGGGTCGCGGTCGGGGTCGACGGCCGGGAACTCCGGCTGCCCGGTGGCCCGTCGGTACGCCCCATAGATCCCCGACCCCAGCGTCAGCTTGTCGACGCCCTCGATGATCACGATGTGCAGTTCGATCGGAACGCCGACCTGGTCGAGCACCCGGGAGGCCCGCTCGTAGCTCGACAGCATGAACTGCCGGGGGTAGTAGAGCAGTAGCAGGGGTGCAGCGTTGGGATGGGCCACGATCGCCCGGCGGAAGCCGATGCACATCTCCACCAGCCACTCCTGCCAGTCGTCGGGCGACGGCTCCGGCGGGACGGGCACCTCCAGCGTGACGAGGCGGGCCACCCGGGCCAGGATCTCGGCCTTGTCAGCGAAGTGGTGATAGAGCGACGGAGCCCGGACGCCGATCGTCTTTGCCAGCCGCTCCAGGCTCAACGCTTCGAGCCCCTCGGCGTCGATGATGTCGAGCGCGGCCCGGGCACAGGCGTCTTTGGAGATCAGGGGTTTGCTGGGGCGGGCCATGGCTTCAGTATGGCCGCGGCCGACGGGGCCGGAGACCGATCATCGCGTCGCTCCGCTGCCGAGCAGGGCGGAGCTGACCACGGAGTCGCCCGGCCCGCCAGTCATGAGGGACAGCTGCGCGCCCGGCACCTGGTTGACGGACGTGCCCCGGATCTGGCGCACCGCCTCGGTGACGAGGCTCATGCCGTGGACGAACCCCTCGGCCAGGTTCCCGCCCGAGGTGTTGACCGGCAGCCGGCCGTAGGGGGCGATGAGGTTCTCGAACGTCAGGAGCCCGCCAGCCTCCTCAGCGGTGCAGAAGCCGTGGTCGAGGATGGCGCCCACGCCCATGCCGGTGGCGTTCTCGTAGATCTGGGCCACGTCGACGTCGCCCGGGCCGTACCCGGACTCGGCCCACAGGCGGCGGGCGACGGCCTCGAACCCGCTGGAGGCATAGGGCCGGTGGTTCTCCTCCAGCGGACCCCAGCCGCCCGCTGCCCCGGTCGGGGCCGAGAGAATGTAGGCCGGCCGGTCGACGAGGTCCGCCGCCCGCTCCGCCGACGTGACGATCACGGCCACGGCGCCGTCGTTCTCCCGGGAGCAGTCGTAGAGCCGGTACGGCTCGGACACGAACCGGGACTGCTCGTAGACGCCGGCGTCGAACGGCTTGCCGTAGGCGGCGGCCTGCGGATTGCGCTGGGCGTGGTGGTAGGCCGCCTGGGCCAGGGCGAACATGGTCGACCGGGGAACGCCGTCGGCCTCGAGCATCCGTTGCGTGCGGAGGGAGCAGATCTGCACCGGGCCGTCGACGCCGTTCACGAGGTACTGGGCGGCCGTGTCGTCCTGGGCGACGGCGACGCGCAGCCGGGCACCGGACTGCTCGGCCAGGGAACGGTAGACGGCCACCACCTCGGCCTGGCCGGTGACGACGGCCGACGCGGCCAGTCCGAGCGCTCCGGGGATCCCGCCGCCGTGGCCCCAGATCAGCGCCCCGAAGCGCAGCTCCCGCGTCCCGAGCGCGGGCATCAGCTTCTGGCCTTCGTTGCGCTCCGAGCCGTAGGACACGAAGCCGTCAACGTCGCGGGGAGGGATGCCGGCATCCTCGCAGGCGGCGACGATGGCCCGCAGGCACAGCTTCATCTCGGGGTCGGGCGCCGTGCCCCGCTTGTAGAGCGGGGTCTGGCCGATGCCGACGACCGCCGTCCTCCCGCGCAATGACCCTGTCATTGCACCGACCAGACGATCGAGGGATATCCCTTGGCCTTCTGCGACGGCGCCAGGATCGTTCCCGCCACCGGGGCGCCGATCTTGAGCGCCGCCTCGTCGCCGGCCAGCACGCCCATCACCCGGGCGCCGTCGGCGCCGTCGATCTCGACCAGCACCACGACGTAGGGGACGTCGCCGGCCCGTTCCCGCGTCCGGTCGAAGGCGTACCAGGTCCGGGTCCAGGAGTAGACCACACCCTTTGGCTGGAGCGCGGTCCAGTCGAAGTCCCATGAGCCACATTCCCCGCAGCGCCAATGGGCCGGCCACGTCCACCGCCCGCAGCCGGCGCAGCGGGGCAGGCGGAACTCCCCCGCTTCGAGCGCGTCCCAGTAGAGGCCGTCGGCGGCGATGCCGCCGGCGATCGGCCGTGGGGAGTTGTGGTTCATCGCAGGCGGGGGTGGGTGGCGGGAATGTCGGGCAGCAGCTCCCGCAGGATCCGCTTGGCGATCTTGCCGCTGGCCATGCGGGGCAAGGGCGACTCGAGCTCCACGACGTAACGCGGCACCTTGAACGGCGCGAGGTGGGCGTTGCAGTGGGCAACGATCATGGCCGGGGAGAGGGGTCGGCGGAGCTTCACTACCGCGGCCGGGGTCTCGCCGAACTTCTCGTCCGCCACCGGGATCACGGCCACCTCCTCGATCTCGTCGAGGACAGCGATGATGTTCTCGATCTCGGCCGGAGCGATGTTGATCCCGCCCGAGATGATCAGGTCCTTCAGGCGGTCGACCATCCGCAGCAGGCCGTCCTCGTCGATGACGCCGAGGTCACCGGTGCGCAGCCAGCCGTCCACGAAGGCGGCTCGCGTCGCCTCCGGATTGTTCCAGTATCCGGGGGTGACGGCCGGGCCCTGGATGAGGATCTCGCCCTCCTCCCCGGGAGCGCAGGTCGTGCCGTCGGGCCGCACGGTCTTGAACCGGGTGAAGGGCCCGCCCCGGCCGCACATCTCCGGTTTGTCGAGGGCGTAGCGGCGGGGGTTGACGGTGATCGACCCGCCGCCCTCCGTCAGCCCGTAGATCTGGCGCAGCAGCACGCCCTTCTCTTGCCAGGTCTTGAGCAGCGGGACGCAGACCCGGGCTCCGCCGACGTGGGTGACGCGCAGCGACGAGAAGTCGGCTTTCTCGAACTCGGGGGCGGCGGCCATGGCCTCGTAGAGCAACGGGACGCCGAGGAACACGGTGATCTCGTGCTCCGAGAGCTTTCGGACGGTGTCGGCCGGGTCGAAGCCCCGTTCGAGGAAGAAGGTGCCGCCGTGGACGAGCGTGTGGATCAGCCCCCACAGGGTCCCCGGTGCGCCGTGGATGGGGAGCACCATGAGTAGCCGCATGCCCCGGGTGAAGTCGGGCTCGACGAGGGACCACTCGGCGATGAAGTTCAGCGTGGTGGTGTGGCTGAAGATCACGCCTTTCGGCTTGGCCGTCGTGCCGCTGGTGTAGACGATCACGGCCGGCTGGTCGGGGTCGACGTCGCGCCGCAACGGGGCGGCCGGGCCCGAGCGCAACCCGGCGACGAAGGACAGGTCGAACAGTTCGAAGGCGTGCCCCCGGGTGGCGACGTCCTCCATGCTGGCGGCGAGGAGCCCGCCTTCGGCCACGATGAGCTTCGGGGTGGAGCCGGCCACGAGCTCGGCCAGCTCGTCGGCCACCAGCCGCATGTTGAGCGGCACGAGGATCGCCCCGGCCCGGATCGCACCCAGCGCGGCGATGCACCACTCCACGCAGTTGGGGCCGATGACGCCGACCCGGTCCCCGACCTCGATCCCCGCCTCCGCATACCGGACTGCGACCCGGTTCAGCCAGGCATCGAGCTCGGCGTAGGTGACCGTGGCGTCGGCGAAGACGAGCGCCGCCCCGTCCGGCATCTCCTTTGCCCACCACGAGATGGGGTCGGTCACCAGGCCCGTCATCCGCTCCCCCGACTGTCCCTCTTTAACTTGCGCCCTTAGGTTATTCGTCCGGGCCTTCCCCGTCCAGCCCAGTACAAAGGGGGTAGACGCGGCACTTTTGATGGCATTAACCTATTGCCATAAGGTCAACGGCAGCCGGCCACGGGGGGATGCATGCCTACTCGGATCGACGACGTTCCCGCGCACCTGATCGTCGACTACGACGTCCACGACCCGGCGCTGGCGTCCGATATCCACGCCCGGCTCGACGAGATCCGGGAGAAGTACCCGGTCGCCTGGAGCAGCGCCCACGGCGGGTACTGGATCATCACCCGGTACGAGGACCTCCACGACATCGCCCGCAACTTCGAGGTCTTCTCCAACTATCCGGTGGGCATCCCCCACGTCGAGCGACCCGGCAAGTACATCCCGCTGGAGATCGACCCGCCTGACCACACCGAGTGGCGCCAGCTGCTCGGGCCGCTCTTCAACCCCAACCGGATGAACGCCCTCGAGGACACGATCCGGGAGATGGCCACAGGCCTGATCGACCGGTTCATCGAGCGTGGCTCATGCGAGTTCATCTCCGAGTTCGCCCACCCTCTCCCGAGCTTCCTGTTCCTCGAGCTCATGGGCTGGCCGCTGTCGGACGAGCCGCAGATCTCGGAGTGGACGGACCTCGTGCTCACCGGCCACCCCGGGGCCAGCGAGGAAGAGAACCATCTCGTCCGCATGACCGCCGCCATGGAGGTCGTCCGGTACTTCGTCGAGCTGATCGAAGCCCGCAAGGTGGAGCCGGCCGAGGACTTTGCCACCTTCCTCCTCAACTCGCGGTTCCGGGGGCGGCCGCTCGAGGCCGAGGAGATGATCAACACCCTGTTCATCCTCATGCTCGGCGGGTTGCACACCGTCCGGGGCACGCTCGGCTTCTCCATGGTGGAGATGGCCCGGCGGCCCGAGGTGCGCCAGCGCCTGATCGACGACCCGTCGCTCATTCCGGGTGCCGTCGAGGAGTTCCTGCGCTTCGAGGCGCCGGTGTCGACGGGCCGAACGGTGCTGAAGCCGTTCAAGTTCCACGACGTGGAGTTCCAGCCCGGCGACCGCGTGCTGCTCTCGAACCCCGCCGCCTGCCGTGATCCCCGGGAGTTCCCGAACGCCGACGAGGTCGTGATCGACCGGGAGGTGAACCGGCACCTCGCCTTCTCGGCCGGCCCGCACCGCTGCATCGGGTCGCACCTGGCCCGCATCGAGCTCAAGGTGGCCCTGGAGGAACTGCTCCGCCGGATCCCGGGTTTCACCATCGATCCGGACCGCCTGCCGCAGCTCCACCACGGGCAGGTCCGCGGCTTCCAGTCCCTCCATCTCAAGCTGCGTTAGAAGGAGAGGTCAGCCCCTCATGAAGACGCGTGCCGCGCTGCTGTTCTCCCAGCCGGGCAAGTGGGAGGTCACCGACGTCGAGCTCGACGAACCGAAGCAGCACGAGGTGCTGGTCCGGCTGATGGCCGCCGGGCTGTGCCACTCCGACGACCACCTCGCCACCGGCGACGTGCCGTCGGGCCATTTCCCCTACTGCGGCGGCCACGAGGGCGCCGGCGTCGTGGAGAAGGTGGGCTCGGCGGTGCGGAGCCTCCAGCCCGGCGACCACGTCGTCCTGTCGTTCGTGCCGAGCTGCGGCCGGTGCCGCTGGTGCTCCCAGGGCCTGCAGAACCTGTGTGACAACGGGGCCATGATGCTGACGGGCTGCCAGCTCGACGGGACGTTTCGGATGCACGTCGGCGGCAAGGACGTGGCCCAGGCCGCCATGACCGGCACGTTCAGCCAGTACACCGTGGTGTCGGAGTGGGGCTGCATCAAGATCGACGACGACATCCCCTTCGCCGAGGCGTCCCTCGTCGGTTGCGGCGTGCCGACCGGCTGGGGATCCGCCGTGGCCGCCTCGGGCGTCAAGCCGGGCGACGTCCACATCGTCATGGGCGTCGGCGGCATCGGCATCAACGCCGTGCAGGGCGCCAAGCACGCGGGCGCGTCGGTGATCATCGCCGTCGACCCCGTTCCGTTCAAGCGGGACAGCGCCCTGGCTTTCGGCGCCACCCACGCCTTTGAGACCATCGAGGAGGCGGGCGACTTCGCCCGCTCGGTCACCGGCGGGCAGGGCGCCGACTCGGCTGTCGTGTCGGTGGGCGTCGTGAGGAGCGAACACGTCGGGCAGGCCTTCTCCACGATCCGCAAGGCGGGGACGCTGGCCGTCACCGGCGTGAGCAACATCGCCGAGGTCGGTATCCCCGTCAGCCTGTTCGAGCTGTCGATGTTCCAGAAGCGGATCCAGGGCGTCCTGTTCGGCTGCCTCTCCCCCGCCCACGACGTCCCCCGGCTGCTCAACCTCTACAAGGCCGGCCAACTCAAGCTGACGGAGCTCATCTCCCGGGAGTACACGCTCGACGAGATCAACCAGGGCTACGAGGACATGCACGCCGGCCGGAACATCCGGGGCGTCATCCGGTTCGACCAATGACCGCCAACCTGCGACTCCGGGCCGGGGTGATGGCGCTGCTGTTCGGGCTGGGCCTCGTCGTGGCCCAGCCCCGGCCCGGCCGGGCCGAGTCGCCCTTCGGGGCCATCGAGGCCCGGGCCGGCGCCGATGCGCTCCGCCTCGGGGTGGCGATGAAGAAGTTCCTGATCGTGGAGAACTTCGTCGACGCCGGGGGGCCGACCGCCCAGTCGCATCTGACGTCACTCGGCGCCGAGAGCTTCGCCGCCCTACCTGACCCCGGCGGCCTCGTGCTCAATTACAACACCTTCGTCGGCCTGGCCACCGGCAGCGGCCTGCCCTTCGACTACCCGCTCTACGCCCAGGCCAAGTACCCCGGATCACCGGAAGCGGGCACCGCCGACCCGTCCGGCGCCTTCAAGGTGTCGGCCAAGGCGGGGGCAGACTCGGCCGAGGCGCTGGCCCGGATGCGGCCCACGGCCGGCGACGCCGCCATCACCGGGGCGCTGGCCCGCTCGTCGGTGACGGTCGACGGCCGGACGGTCACGGCCACCTCCGAGACTGGGGCCGACGCCGTCAGCCTGGCCGGCGGAGCGCTGAAGCTGAGCGGCGTGGCCAGCCGGTCGGTCACCACCCGTACGGCCGGCCGGTCGGAGCCGACCACCGAGACCGCCCTGACCGTCGACCTCATCACGGTCGGGGACAAGCGGATCCGATACACCGGCAACGGGTTCGAGTTCCTCGGCACGCCGGTGCCCGTCCCCAGCGACACCGTCGCCGCCACCCTCGCCGGAGCGCTGAAGCCGCTCGGCGTGCAGATCGACGTCGTCCGTCCCGCGCCCATCGCCGGTGGCATGAAGGCGGCGGTGCTCGAGATCCGCCAGGCCTATCCGCTGCCCGCCGGGGAGGCGCAACTCGTGCTGCGCTTCGGTGGGGCCATGTCCTCGATCACCGCCGAGGACGGGCTGCCCGGCGGCGATCTGTCCACCCCGGTCCGGGGCGCAGCGCCGCCGGCCGACAGCACCGGCACCGGCACCGGCACCGGCACAGCCGCCGGGTCGCAAGGCGCTGCATCATCGGCGTTCCCGTTCTCGTCCCCGACGGGCGGCCTGGGATCGGGGCGCTCCGCCGGGTCGAGCGCCGTCGGGTACGGATCAGCGCCGGCCGCATCATCGACGGTGGCGGCGGACGGCACCGGCGCCGCGGTCGGCTCCCCGCTGACATCGGCGGCGGACGGAGCGCCGCTGGCGACGGCCGCCCCCGCCTCCCTCCGCAGCCATCGCCGGTCGGTCGAAGGGCCCTACGCCGTCCTCGTCGCCGCCGGGCTGGCCATCGTCCTCCTGTCGGCCGAATGGGCCCGCCGGTCGGCGGCGGCGACGCTGTGGCTCGGGCCATGACGCCGACCGGCGCCTCCTCACCCCGACGGGCCTTCGGACTGGCGCTGACCCTCCTCGGCGTCGTCGCCCTCCTGGCCGGGTGGGTCCGCCTGCGCGACACCGAGATCATCGCCGACCAGGTGTCGTATCTGGTCTCCAGCGGTATCGGCGGTATCGCCCTCGTCATGACCGGCGTCACGCTCATCGCCTCCGCCGGCACCCGCGCCGAGGTGCGGGGCCGCCTGACCCGTATCGAGTCCACCATCCGGGACAACAGGGGGAGCCGAAACCAGTGAAAGGAAAATCGTTGAAGCTGCTCGTCCGGGCGGAGTGGGACCGGATCCTCGCCTACGGGCTGATCACGGCTGGGGCGGCGCTGGTCGTCGTGGCCTGGGCCGGCGTGTCGGGCACGCCGTTCGTGGCCGACCAGCTCGCTTACCTCGCCTCGGGCGGCGTGGGCGGGTTGTTCCTCCTCACCCTGGGGCTGGCCCTGCTCATGTCCGCCGACCACCACGACGAATGGCGCAAGCTCGACGCCATCGAAGCCGCCCTGCGCGACCCGGGCCCGGTCCCGACGGAGATGCCGCGGTCGGGCACCCCCGTCGTCGATCGGCCGCCGGTCGCGGCCCGCCGCAACGGCCCGGCGGTCAGGGTCGGAGCGGCCGCCGAAGGCCGCGCCCGGGGACTGTCGGTACTGGCCATCGGCGCCGTCGTTTCGGCGGTGATGGTGGCCGTCGGCTGGGCCCACTCGTCCGGTACCGGGCGCCAGGGAACCGCCGCCGAAGGGCTGACGCTCTCGCTCACCGGACTGCTCGTCGCCGTGGCCGCCGTCGCCGCCTTCCTCATGCCGAGCCGGGGCCGGCTCACGGCCCGGCGGGCCCACCTCCTGCGGCCGTTCGTGCTGGCCGACGCCCTGGCCGGTCAGGCCGCCTCCGTCTCCCGCCGGCCGGTCCCGGTCGATGCCTCCGGCGACGTCGTCCTCGTCGCCGCCGGTCTGAGCCGCTACCACCGCCCGGGCTGCCCGGCGGTGAGCGGTCTGGCCGCCACCCGGACCCCGATCGGATCGATCGAACCCACCCTGCGACCGTGCGATCTCTGCCACCTGGGGGAGCAACGATGAAGACGTCTTCCGGAAGTGCCCGCCGCCGTGCCCGCCTCGTCGTGCCGGCCTGGGCCGTCGTCTGTGTGCTGGTCGCCACCGGCTGCGGCAGCCGGCTGACGAAGACGGAACTGCTGTCGGTCACCCGCCAGGAAGGGACCGGTTCGCCGGCCGCCGGTGGGACCGGTGGGGTTATGGCCGGATCGCCCAGTGCGGCGCAGCCGGGCGCCGCCTCGGCGTTCGGCACTCCCGACGGCGGATCGGCGATCGGCGCCACCGGGGGATCGACTGGCGCGGCGACGACCGGCGCCGCGACCGGCGCGGTCACCGGCCTGCCCGTCGGCGCCGGCGGGTCCCCCTCCGGTTCGGCAGCCGGCCCGTCCCCATCGGCCGGCTCCTCCACCGCCGCCTCTGCCGCGGGGACGGCGGCGGGCACACCGGGAGCCAGGCAGGGCGCGGCGCCGTCCACGCCGGGCCGGACGCCG
The DNA here is from genome assembly GCA_030838785.1 of Actinomycetota bacterium. Classification (GTDB taxonomy): domain Bacteria; phylum Actinomycetota; class Acidimicrobiia; order IMCC26256; family BP-133; genus BP-133. Next base: position 13,291 of record JAUZEY010000428.1, read on the forward strand.
GCGGCACCCGGCGTTCCCTCCCCGACACAGCCCGGCGGCGGCCCGTCCTCCGGCGCCAGCGACGGATCGCCGGTCAAGCTCGGTTCCATCGGGACGTTCAGCGGCGTCCTGGGCGCGGCCATGTATCCCGGGCTGCAGGCGGCCCAGGCCTGGACCGGCTACATCAACGCCAAGGGCGGCCTGGCCGGCCACCCCGTCCAGCTCGTCGTCGCCGACGACCGGGGGGACCCGAACCAGGCCGTCGCCCTCGTCCACCGGCTCGTGGAGGAGGACAAGGTGCTGGCCATCTACGGGTCGATGCAGCCGTCGACGGTGCAGTCGATCCTGCCCTACGTCAACGAGAAGCAGATGCCGATCATCGGCACCTGCTCGTGCATGAACGCCGTGGCCACAAGCCCGATGGTCTTCGTGGCCGGCGGGTCCGACAAGTCCGGCGTGACCTGGGGGCACATCGCCGGGATCTTCTCCGGGACTCAGAAGCGCAAGGTGGCCTTGTTCTACTGCCGGGAAGCGGTCACCTGTTCGGAGTACCGCAACGGCATCAAGCAGTACGAGGGCCACGACGGGATGCACATCGTCTACGAAACGCAGATGTCGCTGGCCCAGCCCGACTACACCTCCGAGGTGCTCGCCGCCCGCAACGCCGGCGCTGAGATCATCGTGTCGGTGTCGGAGAACCCGACGCTGATCCGGATCGCCAAATCGGCCCACCGCCAGGGTTGGGACGTCCAGCTTTCGACCCAGCACGGCGGCGACGACTCCCGGTTCGCCTCCGACGGCGGCGCCGACGTCGAGGGCACCGTCTACTCGTCGCCAGTGGCCCACTGGGCGACGTCGCCGCTCATGGCCGACTACCGGGATTCCATGAAGCGTTACGTGCCCGACGGTGCCCTCGGCAGCCTCGGCGCCCCCATGTGGGTGGCGGGCAAGATGCTGGAGCGCGCCGCCCGGTCGTTCCCGGCCCACCCCACCACGGTCGACGTCCTCAACGGCCTGTGGAGCGTGAAGGGCGAGACGCTCGGCGGGCTCATCGCTCCCACGACCTATCTGAAGGGGGCGGCCGGCAACGACGCCGCCAACGAGTGCGTCGTGCCGCTCAAGATCGTGAACGGCAAGCCGACGCCGACCAACGGCGGCCCCGAGGCCTTCTCCTGCGCTCCCGGGTGGAAGCCGGCGTGACGAAATGAAGAGCTTCCTGCCCTTCCTCATCATCGGGGTCTCCACCGGGGCCGTCTACGCCCTGGCGGCGATGGGCCTCGTCGTCACCTACACAACGTCGGGCATCTTCAACTTCGCCCACGGGGCGGTGGGCATGTTCGCCGCCTACATCTTCTATACCCTGCGGGTCGACGTCGGCATCCCCACGGGGCTGGCGGCGGCGGTGGCCATCCTGCTCGTGGCCCCGGCCATCGGCGTGCTGATCGACCGGGTGCTCCTGCAGCGCTTCGTCGGCGGGTCGGCGTCGTCGTCAATCGTGGTGTCGCTCGGTCTGCTCGTCGCCCTGCAGGGGACGGCCGTCGCCATCTACGGCGGCGAGACCCGGTCGGTGGCGCCGCTCTTCCCCACCTCGACGTTCGAGGTCGGCGGCGTGCGGGTCGGCTACGACCAGGTGATCGTGGTCGCCATCGCCCTGGCCGCGGCGCTCGGCCTCTCACTGTTCTTCCGCCGGACGCAGCTCGGCCTGAAGACCCAGGCGGTGGTCGGCGACCGGGCCCTGACCGGTCTCGTCGGGGTCGACGCCCGGGCGGTGACGACGTTCAGCTGGATGCTGGGCAGCGCCTTCGCTGCCCTGTCCGGCGTCCTGTTCGCGCCGTTCGTCGGCCTCGACTCGATCCTCCTCACCCTGCTCGTCGTGCAGGCGTTCGGGGCGGCCGTCATCGGCGGTCTGCGCAACCTCACGCTGGCCAACGCCGGTGCCTACGGCGTCGGCATCGCCGCCGCCCTGTCGACCAAGTGGGTGGCCACCGTCCCGTCGCTGCGGGGCCTGCCGAGCAGCATCCCCTTCCTCGTCCTGTTCCTCGTGCTGGTGGCCAGCCCCAAGGGCCGCTTCACCGAGGTCGGCGACAGCGCCGGGTCCGCCGCCCGCCGCTCCGTCGGGACCAACCGTTTCCCCTGGCGGGCGCTGGCCGTGCTCACCGCCGCGGCGCTCGTGGTGCCGTCGCTGCTCAGCCCGGCCAAGCTGCTGACCGCCAGCGCCACCGTCGTGTTCGTGCTGATGTTCGCCAGTCTCGGGCTGCTCGTCGGCCTGTCCCGACAGGTGTCGCTGTGTCACGCCGTCTTCGCCGTCTTCGGCGCCACCACCCTGTCCCATCTACAGAGCGCCGGCGTGCCCTACGTACTGGCCCTGGTGCTCGCCGGCCTGGCCGTCGTTCCGGTCGGGGCGCTCATCGCCATTCCCGCCATCCGGCTGTCCGGGCTGTTCCTCGCCCTGGCCACCTTCGGGTTCGGGGTCCTGGCCGAGAGCCTCCTGTTCAACAGTGCGGCCGTGTTCGGGAGCGACGGCGTCGCCTTCGTCGCCCGCCCCTCGCCGTTCCAGAACGACCGGGCGTTCTACTACTTCGCCGTCGCGGTCGTCATCGTCGGCCTGATCGTCATCGAAGCCGTGCGGGTGACGCGCCTCGGCCGCATCCTGCGGGCCATGGCCGACTCCCCCGTCGCCCTGCAGAGCATCCGGGTCAACCCCATCGCCAGCCGCGTGATGGTGTTCTGCCTGTCGGCCTTCCTGGCCGCCGTCTCCGGCGGGCTGCTCGGCTCGCTGATCCGGAGCATGAACCTGGCCAGCTTCGGGTTCTTCCAGTCCCTCATCTGGCTGACTGTGCTCGTGGCGGCGGGCGCCTCCAGCCTCGGAGGCGCCGTGCTGGCCGCCGTCCTCCTCGTCACCGGCCCGGCCGTCTTCACCTCGCCGTCGTTCACCGAATGGCAGCCGGTGGCCTTCGGGCTGGGCGCCATGGTGCTGGCCCAGGCCCCCAACGGGCTCGTCGGCTACCTGAAGCCGCCGCCTCTGGCCGATTTTGCCGCCCGCAGCCGGTGGCGCCTCGCCGCCAGCCGCCACCGCGCCCGCCTGGCGCCCCGACTGGAGGAGGCGCTCTAGATGCTCGAGGTCCGCAACCTCCACGCCGGGTACCAGAACCTCGAGGTGCTGCACCGTGTCGACCTCAAGGTCCCGTCGGGGCGGACGGTGGCGCTGCTCGGCGCCAACGGCGCCGGCAAGACCACGCTGCTCAATGTCATCGCCGGTCTGGTCCCGGCCGCCGCCGGCGACATCCTCGTCGACGGACGGTCGGTGGTGTCCGAGCCGGCCCACCTCCGGGCCCGCGGCGGCATCTGCCTCGTCCCCGAAGGGCGCGGGATCTTCCGCCACCTCACCGTCCGCAAGAACATCGCCATGTTCCTCTCCGGCCGGAACCTCGGAGCCGCCCTGGAGCGGGTGGGCCGGTGGTTCCCCCGCCTCACGGAACGCCTCGAACAGGTGGCCGGGACGATGAGCGGAGGCGAGCAGCAGATGCTGGCCGTGTGCCGGGCGCTGCTGGTCGACGCCCCCATCGTGATGGCCGACGAGCTGTCGGTCGGCCTCGCCCCCGTCGTCGTCGACGAGATCTTCGACGCCGTCGAGATGCTCCGGGCCGAGGGCCGTTCGCTGCTCATCGTCGAGCAGTACGCCGACCGTGTCCTGCGCGTCGCCGACTACGTCTACATCCTCCACAAGGGCGCGATCGAGTTCGTCGGCGAACCGGCGCAGCTGGCCGACGGATCCCTGTTCCACCGCTACCTCGGCGGCTCGGCCGACGTGCCACAGTCGGAAACGGCCGGAGGGCGGCGATGAACGGCCTGGAGGCCCGGGACATCCAGATGCGCTTCGCCGGCCTGGTGGCCCTCGACGGCGTCACCCTCGAGGCGCCCCGGGGCCGGGTCACCGGCCTCATCGGGCCCAACGGCGCGGGCAAGACGACGATGTTCAACGTCTGCGGCGGTTTTCTCCGCCCGACCCAGGGCCGGGTCTTCATCGATAGCGACGACGTCACGACCTCTTCGCCGACGGACCGGGCGCGCCGGGGCGTCGGGCGGACGTTCCAGCGGCTGGAGCTGTTCCGCAGCCTCACCGTGCGGGAGAACATCGCCCTCGCCGCCGAGGGCCAGCTCATCAGCGACGGCCCGCTCGCCCAGCTCGGGATCACGAGGAACAGCCGGGCGGCCCGTGTCGCCAACCGGGAGATCACCGAGAAGCTCATCGACGACGTCGGCCTCACGGGCCTCGCCGACCGCCGGGCCGGCGAGCTGTCGACCGGGCACGGCCGGCTCGTGGAACTGGCCCGGACGCTGGCCAACCGGCCGACCGTCGTCCTTCTCGACGAGCCCTCGTCGGGGCTCGACCCGGTCGAGAGCGCCCGGTTCGGGGCCATCCTCCGGCGGCTCATGGACGAGAACGACCTCGCCCTGCTGCTCGTAGAGCACGACATGAACCTGGTGCTGTCGCTCTGCCAGTGGATCTACGTCATCGACTTCGGCCGACCGATCTTCGAGGGGACACCGGACGACATCCGGCGGAGCCCCGAAGTCCAGGCTGCCTACCTCGGAAAGGCCGTCGCCTAATGGCAGCCCACGCACACGACAGTACGGCGGCGAGCACGACCGTGGCGGAGATGACTCCCCTGTTCGACGCCGATACCAACGCCCGGATCGCGGCGCGCCTGTTCGAGCACATCGACAACGCCAGCTGCGATCTCGCCCCGGGGCCGATGCTGGTCGACCCCGCCATCTACACCGATCCCGACGTCGCCTGCCGGGAGCAGGAGCGGATCTTCGACCGGGCCCCGGTGCTGGCCGCCCACGCCTCCGAGCTCCCGAACCCCGACGACTTCATCACCGTCGACCTGCCCGGCAACCGGGTCCTGCTCGTCCGCCAGGGGGACGGGGCCGTCCGGGCCTTCGTGAACTCCTGCCGCCACCGGGGCGCCTGCCTCGTCGACGAGCAGTCCGGCCATCGGCGCGTCTTCTCCTGCGGCTACCACGGCTGGTCCTACAACTGCGACGGCGCCCTGCGCTCGGTGCCGTACGCCCAGAGCTTCGGGCCGCTCGACCGCTCCGACTACGGATTGATCGAACTGCCCTGCGAGCAGCGCTACGGCTTCGTGTGGGTGATCCAGCGGCCGGGCGTCCCGATCGACGTGTCGGCCTGGATGGGCCGGGAGATGGACGAGGTCCTGGCCGGGTACCACATGGAGCACTTCGAGATGGTGCGCATGTCGAGCTTCGACGAGCACATGAACTGGAAGGTCGCCGAGGACGCCTTCGTCGACGGCTACCACCTCAAGTTCGTCCACCCCAACAGCGCCGGCCCGTACTTTTACACGAACATCCAGGTGGTGCAGGAGCTCGGCCGCCATATGCGGGCGATCACGCCGCGGAAGGTGATCGACCAGATCCGCTTCAGCCCCCACGCGCCGCTCGATCCGTTCGTGACGGTGGGCAACTTCCTGATGCCGAACACCACGATCCTGCGCCACTCCGACCATTACGAGACCCTCACCTTCGTGCCCCACCCGACCGACCCGAACCGGTGCCGCATGGACATCCGGCTCATCGTGCCGCCGATCACGTCCGACGAGGAAGGGGCCTTGTGGGACAAGAACTACGACATCCTGGTCAAGACCGTGATCATGGAGGACCTGCCCCTGAACACCGCCCTGCAGGAAACCCTCCGGGGCCGGGGGCTGAAGCCGCTCATCCTCGGCCGCAACGAGATGGGGAACCAGGTCTTCCACCGCTTCTACGACGACCTCATGGCCACGCCCTGAGGTTTCGGGCTTGACGTCGGCTCACTCGGTGCTGAGCACCATCAACGGGGGGAGCGCCGTACGGAGGAGCTTGACGAGGAGCAGGTCGACGTCGCCGAAGTGTTCGAGGCTGCCGTTGCGATGACGCACGATGCCGGCCTGTCCGTCATGGTCGATCGCCACGGTGACGCGGACCGGGGATCCGTCGTGGCGGTGCGTGAGTTCGGGCGGAGGATGCCGCTCGACCGTCGAGTGGGCCGCGGCGAGGCAGTAGTCGTCGGCGAACACCTCCAGATCGCTCTCCACGCTGCCTTCGATCCGCTTCAGCGCGAG
>JAUZEY010000445.1 GCA_030838785.1 Actinomycetota bacterium
GCCGTCAGCGAGGAGGAGGCGGAGGAGCTCTACGCCACCTTCTCCGTGCCCGGCTCCGGGGCCCCGGTGTTCCAGGCGGCCAGCGCCAACCTCAATCCGTGGACCGAGGCCAAGGTCGACACGAAGAGCCCCGAGCGGGGGCCGATGCTGATCATCTCGGGCGAGAAGGACCACACGGTCCCCTGGGCCGTGGCCAAGGCCTCCTACCGCAAGCAGCTCCGCAACGACGCCGTAACCGAGATCGCCGAGATCCCAGGCCGGGGCCATTCGCTCACCATCGACCACGGGTGGGCGGAGGTGGCCGACACGGCCCTCCGGTTCGTCCAGCGGTTCGTCGCATGAAATGCTGCCAGGCCATATTGCGCGAACTTCGAGAGAAGGTAGTGGCGATGCTTGCCGTCGTGGTCAGGACGATCGGGGGACCGGAAGTCGTCGAGGTGGCCGAGGTTCCCCTTGCAGTTCCGGGGCCAGGGCAGGTGCGGATCAAGGTCGCGGCCGCCGCCCTCAATCCAGCCGACGCCGCCGTCTGGATGGGTATCTGGGGCCCGGTCGAGGCGGGCGAGCACCTCGGTGTCGGTTTGGACGCCGCCGGCACCGTCGACGCGGTCGGGCTCGGCGTGGCGCGAGCGGTCGGAACTCCGGTGATCGCGTTCGACGCCACCATCAGGCGCCCGGTGAAGGCGCAGGCCGAGTATCTCGTGGTCGACGACTTCGCCGTCGCTCCCGCCCCAACCGGCATGGACGCATCACTGGCGGCGACGATTCCGCTCAACGCGATGACGGCTTCACAGGCCCTGGATCATCTTCCGCTGCGGCCGGGGGACACGCTCCTCGTCACCGGTGCCGCCGGGGCCGTGGGTGGCTACGCCGTCGAACTGGCCCGGACCCGGGGTGTGCGGACCATTGCCCTGGGGCGGCCCGCAGACGAGGAATTGCTCCTGGGCCTGGGAGCCACGTCGTTCGTGCCGGGCCGCGGCGATGTGGGGGCGGCCGTGCGCCAGTTGGTGCCGGGCGGCGTGGACGGCGTACTCGACGCCGCGGCGCTGGGCGACGCCGCGATGGGAGCTGTCCGCGATGGCGGAACCTTCGTGAGCGTCAGGCTTGACGTCATACCCGCAGCGCAGCGGGGCATCAACGTGCGTCATACGACCGCTAGGCCAGAGGCTGACCGCCTCGCGTACCTCTCCGCCCTCGCCGAGGTGGGGCTGCTGACACCACGCGTGGCCCTGACCTACCCCCTGTCGCAAGCGGGCGAGGCCCATGCCCGCCTCATCGAGGGCGGTCGACGCGGCCGCATCGTCCTGCTCCCGTAACCACCGCCAGACAGCGAAGGGTCAACCGCGGTGAAGGCACCCTGACCGAGAACGAAGGCGCCGGCGAGCACACCCATGCCGGTGGCCTCGCCGGCACCTGATTTCGATTCGAGGACAGACAGGAGATCGAGATGGCAGACGCTTCGACACCCACGCGTTACGAGCGCGGTCTGAAGAGAATGAGCGAGGTCTATGGTGTCGACGTCGGGGAGTTCGTGGCGGCCCTCGGCGACGTCGGGCGCTACATGGTCGAGTTCCCCTACGGCGACATCTACAGCCGCCCCGGCCTGGCCGTACGCGACCGCGAGATCGCCACGTTCGCCATGCTCACGGCCATGGGCGGGCGGGAGCCGCAGCTCCGCACCCACATCGCCGCGGCGCTCAGCGTTGGCCTCACCGTCGACGAACTGGAAGAGATCATCATCCAGACGATCATCTTCGCCGGGTTTCCCACCGCCATCAACGCGCTGAACTTCCTTCACGAGACCCTCGCGGAACTCAACGCGGCACCGGCCTCGACGTGACGATCGAAAGGCGGGACATCGTACCGGTCGCGAAACGCGGTGAGAGTCAAGGGCGTCAGGCGTTGTAACCGCCGTGGGCGTCGAGCACCGCCCCGGTGACGTATGACGCGGCCGGGCTGGCCAGGAAGGCGATGGCCGCAGCCATCTCGTCCGGGTGGCCGGGGCGCTGGAGCGACAGCCCGCTCAACATGTACTTGAAGACCTCGGGGTCGGGTGGCTGCATCCCGAGGCCGTGGAGTCCGGCCCACTGTTCGCCCTCCACCGGGCCCCGCCGGACCAGGACTGTGTGGTGGGCTTCGGCATCCAGCCAGCCATGCAGGGCGTCTACGACCGGATCGAGGACACCCTGCGAGCTGAACTGACCCGCACCACCCTTGCCGACGTACTGCGAGACGTCCTCGCGGCCCAGAGTCGGTGAGGTCCCGTGGGACGAGCTTGCCCCAGCAGGCGTAGCCCGGCGTGTAACCCCCGCCCGTATCTCTAGGGCGGAAGACCCCGAATCGGGCCTCTGCCCGGAACGTCCCAGAAAGGTGGACACTCATGTCCTTTCCGTTCGCGCGCCCCGCCGGCCTGGCGGTGGTGATCGGCACGCTGGCCGCCGTCGGGTTGACGGCGTGCGGCGGGGCGACGCACGCGGCCACGAAGGCGGCTTCCGCGACGGCGGCTACCGCGACGGCGGCTCCCACCCACGCCCATGCCGAGGCGCCGGCACCGGCCGCCCCGCCGGCCGTCGCCACCTCGGCGGTCACCATCGACAACTTCTCGTTCATGCCGGCGGCCATCAAGGTCAAAACCGGCACCACCGTCACCTGGACGAACGCCGACGAGGAACCCCACAGCGTCGTGTCTTCGGAGGAGCCCATGCGATCCCACACCCTGGCGGGCCCGAACAACACCTTCACCCACACCTTCTCCAAGCCCGGGACCTACCACTACAACTGCGGCATCCACCCGTTCATGCACGGCACCGTCGAGGTCATGGCATGAACCCCGACGACGCCTTCGACAGCGATCTCAGCCGCCGCCGCTTCCTCCGGCACGCGGCGTGGGCCGGCGCCGCGGTGGCCGTCACCGTCTCCGGTGGCGTGGTGACGAGCAACGTCCTCCACCGTGGGAGCCCGACACCCAAGGCCGAGGATTTCAGCTTCGTTCAGATCTCCGACAGCCACATCGGTTTCACCGGTGCCGCCAACCCCGACGTCACCAAGACGTTCCAAAGCGCCATCGACGTCGTCAACAGCCTTCCGGCCCGCCCCGATTTCGTCGTCCATACCGGCGACCTGACCCACTTCTCGACCAACGAGCAGTTCGACCAGGTCAAGCAGATGCTGTCCACGCTGCGGACGGGCCAGGTGCTGGTCCTGCCGGGCGAGCACGACTCCACCGACGACGCCGGCGAGAAGTACCGCCAGTTCTTCGGGGCCGGCACCCAGGGGGACGGTTGGTTCAGCTTCGACCACCGCGGCGCGCACTTCGTCGCGCTCGTCAACACCATCAACCTCCAGAAACTCGGCCACCTCGGCCCCGAGCAGCTCGCCTGGCTCCAAGGCGACCTCAAGCGGGTGAGCAGCGAAACGCCGCTGGTGGTCTTCAGCCACATTCCGCTCTTCGCCATGTACCCGGACTGGGGCTGGGGCACCGACGACGCCACCACGGCCCTCGGATACATGCGCCGCTTCGGGTCGGTCACGGTCCTCAACGGTCACGTCCACCAGCTCATGAAGAAGGTCGAGGGCAACATCACCTTCCACACCGCCGCCCCGACGGCCTACCCGCTGCCGCACGGTGGCGACGGGCCGGCCCCCAAGCCGGTCGTCGTCCCTGCCGGCCAGCTCCACCAGGCCCTCGGAATCCGCCAGGCCCACCTCGTGCCCGGCCGCCACGGGCTCGCCATCGCCGACCAGGAGCTGCCGTGAGAACCGTCCTGACGAGCCGACCCCGCCTGCCCGTCGCGCTGCCCCTGGCCTCGGCCGGCCTCCTCGCCGCCGGCGGATGGGTCCACTGGTGCCTGTATCGCCACGGCTACCGATACATACCCACCATCGGACCGCTGTTCATGCTCAACGCGCTGAGCTCCCTCACCATCGCCGTACTCGTCGCCGTCCGCCGAGAGCTCCTCGTCCGCCTGGCCGGCGTCGTCCTGACCGGGACGAGCCTCGTCGCCTTCGTTGCCAGTCGCACCGTGGGGCTTCTCTCCTTTCGGGAGCGTGGTCTCCAACCGGCGCCGCAGGCCCCGCTGGTGCTGGCCATCGAGGTGCTGGCGCTGGTCGTACTGGCCGCCACCTACCGATGGGATCGCGCCCTGACCAAGACAATCTCATTGCCGACCGGACCCCCGTGACGCTGGCGATCCGCCGCGGCACCCCCATCGCCCCGGGGGCACCCGGACGGACATGGCGGCCGAGAACGGCCTGCACCACATGCCTCCTGCGCTCAAGGATCTCCCCTTCGATACACTCGTCAAGATGAACAGCGCCTGGGGCCGGCTGGCCGAGCCGGACGGTGGACGGTGAACGCCGAGAGCGGCCGGGCGGCGATCGGGGTCACCGGTCTCGCAGTGATGGGCCGGAACCTGGCCCGGAACCTGGCCCGGCACGGATATCCGGTCGCCGTGCACAACCGCTCTCCGGCGCGCACCCGGGCGCTGATCGACGAACACGGCACCGAGGGAACGTTCGTGGCCGCCGAGTCGATGGATGATTTCGTCGCCTCGTTGTCGAGGCCGCGGGCGATCATCGTCATGGTCAAGGCCGGCGAGCCGACCGACGCCGTGATCGGCGAGCTCGTACCGCTCTTGAGCGAGGGCGACATCGTCGTCGACTGCGGCAACGCCCACTACACGGACACCCGCCGCCGGGAGGCCGCGCTGCGGGCCCAGGGCCTCCACTTCGTGGGCTGCGGCGTCTCGGGCGGCGAGGTGGGGGCGCTGCTCGGGCCCTCGATCATGCCCGGCGGTTCGGCCCAGTCCTACGACACGCTCGGCCCCATCTTCGAGTCGATCGCGGCCCGGGTCGACGACACCCCGTGCTGCGTCCATATCGGGCCTGACGGCGCCGGTCACTTCGTCAAGATGGTCCACAACGGCATCGAGTACGCCGACATGCAGCTCATCGCCGAGGCCTACGATCTCCTGCGGGCCGGGCTCGAGGCGACGCCGGCCGAGATCGCCAAGATCTTCCGGGCCTGGAACGACGGGGAGCTGGAGTCGTTTCTGATCGAGATCACCGGCGACGTGCTGTCCCAGATCGACGACGCGACCGGTCGGCCGTTCGTCGACATCGTGCTGGACGAGGCGGAGCAGAAGGGCACGGGCCGGTGGACGGTCCAGAGCGCGCTTGACCTCGGCATCCCGATCACCGGGATCGCCGAGGCGACCTTCGCTCGGGCACTCTCCGGCCACGCCGACCAGCGCCAGCCGGCCCGGGCGGCCTTCGGTTCCGACGTGTCGTCACTCGGCGTCGACGATGACGATGCATTCGTCGAGGACGTGCGCCGGGCGCTGTACGCCTCGAAGGTCGTTGCCTACGGGCAGGGATTCGACCAGATCGTGGCTGGGAGCAACGAGTACGGCTGGGATATCGACCCCGGGGGTCTGGCGACGATCTGGCGTGGCGGCTGCATCATCCGAGCCCGCTTCCTCAACCGGATCCGTGAGGCGTACGACGGCGGATCACCGCCCTCGCTCCTGGTGGCGCCCTTCTTCGCCGACGTGATCCGCTCCGGGATCGACTCCTGGCGTCGGGTCGTGTCGCAGGCGGCACTGGCCGGCATTCCCACGCCGGCCTTCTCCTCCTCGCTGGCGTACTACGACGGCCTCCGTCGCGACCGACTGCCGGCCGCCCTCCTCCAGGGTCTGCGCGACAACTTCGGCGCTCACACCTACAAGCGCGTCGACCGCCAGGGATCGTTCCACGTCGAGTGGGCGGGCGACAAGAAAGAGCACGAAGCCTGATCGGCGACTGATCGACTTTCTCATAGCCTTGGGTGGGGTAGGCGGTGCGAGCCCTCGTCTGCCGGCGTGACGCCCCCGCAAGCCCTATGACGAGATCCACAGCAGTGGCCATCATGTGGTCCGTGCGATCCGCCCATCCCGACATCGGCCGAACGATCGACGAACTCGGTGAGGAGTGAGATGAACGGTGCCCAGGCCCTGATCCGCACGCTGGTCGGTGCCGGTGTGGAGGTATGTTTCGCCAACCCCGGTACCTCCGAGATGCATTTCGTGGCGGCGTTGGATTCGGTGCCGGAGATGCGGGCGGTCCTCGGCCTGTTCGAAGGCGTCGTCACCGGCGCGGCCGACGGGTACGGGCGCATCGCCGGCAAACCGGCGGCCACCCTGTTGCACCTCGGGCCGGGCCTGGGCAACGGTCTGGCCAACCTGCACAACGCCCGGCGGGCGCACACCCCGCTGGTCAACGTGGTCGGTGATCACGCGACCTACCACAAGCAGTACGACGCCCCGCTGGAGTCGGACATCGAGGCGGTGGCGGGGTCGCTGCAGGGATGGGTCCGCCGCTCGGCCAGCACCGCCGAGGTCGGCGCGGATGCCGCCGCGGCCGTCGCGGCCGCCCGGGCCCATCCCGGTCGGGTGGCGACGCTGATCCTTCCCGCCGACGCGTCGTGGGGCGACGGCGGCCTGCCGGTCGCCCCCGTCCCGCCGCCGCCGGCGGCCGCGGTCACCGGAACGACGGTGAAGGCGATCGCGGAGATCCTGCGCTCCGGTGAGCCCGCGGCGCTGCTCGCCGGTGGGCCGGCCGGCCGGGAGGCGGGGTTGCGGGCGCTCAGCCGGATCGCCGCCGCCACCGGGG
>JAUZEY010000468.1 GCA_030838785.1 Actinomycetota bacterium
AACGCCGGTTGGGCGGGGGCGCCGGGCGGGAGGGACGTCACCGCTGGGCCTGGGTGTCGATCACGACCGGCTCGCCGGCCAGGATCGTGTGGCGGACACGGCCGGTCAGCTTGCGGCCGGCGTAGGGGGTGTTGCGGGACCGGCTGGCCATGCGGGTGGGGTCGACCTCCCACACGGCCTCCGGGTCGAACACCGTCAGATGGGCGGGCCGGCCGGGGGCGATCGGGCCGCCGTGGTCGGCCAGGCCGGCCAGGCGGGCCGGCTGCCAGGACAGGAGGGCCAGCGCCTTCGCCACGTCGAGGAGGCCGGGCCCGACCAGCTCGGTGAGGGTGAGGGCCAGGGCGGTCTCCAGGCCGAGCATCCCAGGGGGCGCCTCGTCGAACGGGCGCTCCTTCTCCTGGGCCGGGTGGGGGGCGTGGTCGGTGGCGATGGCGTCGATCGTGCCGTCGGCCAGACCCTCCTTCACCGCTTTCACGTCGCCCTCTGTCCGCAGCGGCGGGTTGACCTTGAACAGCGGGTCGTAGCCGCAGCACAGCGAGTCGGTGAGGGTGAAGTGGTGGGGGGCCGCCTCGGCGGTGACGGCCAGGCCCTTGGCCTTGGCCGCCCGGACCAGCTCGATGGAGGCGGCGGTCGAGAGGTGGAGGAAGTGGACCCGTCCGCCGGTGAGGCCGGCCAGGGCGATGTCGCGGGCCACGACCACCGACTCGGCCTCGGCCGGCATGCCGGGGATGCCGAGCCAGCTCGACCAGGCGCCCTCGTTCATGTGGCCGCCCCGGGCCAGCTGCGGGTCCTCGCAGTGCTGGGCCAGCACCGCGCCGGGCAGCGCCCGGGCGTACTCCAGGGCGCGGCGCATGAGGCCGGCGTCGGCCACGCAGGTGCCGTCGTCGGTGAAGATCCTCACGCCGAGGCCGTGGAGCTCGCCGAGGGGGGCCAGCTCCTCGCCGGCCCGCCCTTTGGTGATGCAGGCCGACGAGACCACGTGGCAGGGCGCGATGCGCCCGAGGCGGAGCACCTGCTCCACCACCGCCGCGCTGTCGATCGGCGGGTTGGTGTTGGGCATGGCGACCAGCGCGGTGTACCCGCCGAGGGCGCCGGCCCGGGCGCCGGTCTCGATGGTCTCGGCGTCCTCCCCGCCGGGTTCCCGGAGGTGGGTGTGGAGGTCGACGAACCCGGGCGAGACGATGGCCCCGTCCGCCTCCAGGACGGTCGCCCCGGCCGGAACCGTGACGCTCTCCCCCACTTCCGTGATGAGCCCGTCCTCCACCAGGACGTCGGCCCGGCGGGCGCCACCGGCGTCGACGACCGTCCCGCCCTTGATGACGAGGGACCCGGGGGCGCTCACGCCGCCCTCCCCTCACCGGAGCCCAGCAACATATAGAGCACGGCCATCCGCACCGCGACGCCGTTGGCCACCTGCTCGTTGATCACCGAGCGGGGATCGTCGGCCACGAGGGCGTCGATCTCGACCCCGCGGTTGGTCGGCCCGGGGTGCATGATCAGCGCGTCGGCGGGGAGGCGGGCCAGGCGTTCGCTGGTGACGCCGTACCGGGCGGCGTACTCCCGCAGGGAGGGGAACAGCGCCTCCTGCTGCCGCTCCCGCTGGATGCGCAGGACATACAGGACGTCGGTGGTCGGAAGCACCACGTCGAGGTCGTAGCTGATCTTCACCGGCCAGCCCTCGAGGTTGGGGGGCATCAGGGTCGGCGGGCCGACCAGGGTCACCTCGGCCCCGAGGGCCGAGAGGGCCTTCACGTTGGAGCGGGCGACGCGGGAGTGCTTGACGTCGCCGACGATGGCCACCTTCATCCCGGCGAAGGAGTCGCCCCGGTGGCGGCGCAGGGTGAAGGCGTCGAGGAGGGCCTGGGTCGGGTGCTCGTGCCAGCCGTCGCCGGCGTTGACGATCGAGGCGTCGATCCAGCCCGCGATGCGCTGCGGGACCCCGGACGACTTGTGCCGCACGACGATGGCGTCGATGCCCATCGCCTCCACGGTGCGGACGGTGTCGAGGAGCGATTCCCCTTTGCGGAGCGAGGACGACCCGGCCGAGAAGGTCATCGTGTCGGCCGAGAGCCGCTTGGCCGCCGTCTCGAAGGAGAGGCGGGTGCGGGTGGAGTCCTCGTAGAACATGGAGACGACCGTCTTGCCCCGCAGGGCGGGGACCTTCGGGATGTCGCGCCGCGTCACCTCGAGGAAGGAGTCGGCCAGGCGCAGGACCTCGCCGATCCCCTCCGCCCCCAGGTCGTCGATGCCGAGCAGGTGCTTCACGTCGCCCCTCCCGGGTCGGTGTCCGCGTCGTCCGTCCCGGGGGCACCCTCGTCCCCGGGCACGCATTCCCAGATCTCGATGCCGTCGTCCCCGTCGATCTCCTCGAAGTGGACGCGGACGTCCTCGTCCCACTTCGTGGGCAGGTTCTTCCCGACGTAGTCGGCCCGGATCGGCAGCTCCCGGTGGCCCCGGTCGACCAGCACCGCCAGCTGCACCGCCCGGGGCCGGCCGAAGTCGACGACGGCGTCCATGGCCGCCCGGATCGTCCGCCCGGTGAAGAGGACGTCGTCGCAGAGGACCACGACGCTGTCCTTCACGTCGCCCGGCAGCTGCGTCGGCCCGAGGGGCGACACCCGCCGCACGGCGATGTCGTCGCGGTAGAAGGAGACGTCGAGGGTGCCCACCGGCACCTCGACGCCCTCGAAGGAGGCGATGGCGGCGGCCAGCCGGTGGGCCACCGTGACGCCCCGGGTGTAGAGGCCGACCAGCACGACATCGTCGGCGCCGTGGTTGCGCTCCACGATTTCGTGGGCGATCCGGATGACGGCCCGCTTCAGGTCGTCGGCCTCGAAGACCCGGGCCCGGAGAAGCCAATGCCCCGGACCCGTCGGGTCAGGGGCACTCCACGCAGGGGGATTCCGCAAGTCTGTTCGCCTCCGTGGGGACCTCACAGGATCCCCTTCACGGTTATCGGGACGAACGTAGCATGACGCTCCCCCCGACGGGGGACTTGACCGAAACCCGTGCGACAACCGCCCAGGCGCTGGTTACGCTGCGCGCGTTGCGTCAGGCCGAGTTCCCCGCTCGGATCGTGAAGGAGCGCCGATGCCCCGGTATCGCAGCCTCATCGCCGTCGTCGTCGCCATGGTGGCCCTCAGCGGGTGCGGTGCGGCCGAGAAGCTCTCACCCCGGGTGGCGGTCCGGGACGCGGCCAAGTCGACCGCGGCGCAGAAAGAAGGCACCTTCACGCTGAGCCTCGCCGGCTCCGAGGCGGACGTCAACGCGCTCCTCAACGAAGGGGCGGCCCTCACCCCGGACGACCGCAAGGGCCTGGACCTGGTGCGGACGGGCCACGTCGCCTTCTCGGCGGCGCAGGGGCGGTTCGGCGTCGACGTCAAGGCCGGTGATCTCGACCACGCCTTCGAGCTGCGCTACATCGACAAGAAGCTCTATGTCCGGGCCGACGTGGCGGGGATCGCCAAGCTGACCGGGGCGACACCGGAGCAGATCAACCAGGTCGTCGAGGGGATGTCCGCCCAGGAGGGCTTCGGCTTCCTGACCGCCGCCTCCCAGGGCAAGTGGCTGAGCGCCGACCTCAGCCGCCTCAGCGACGTGTTCAACAACCTCGCCAAGGGCCTCGGCGGTGGGACGGCGGCGACGGCGACCACGGCGGCCGGCACCAAGGCGGCGGTCCCCAGCCAGTTCAAGGCCCTGCAGGACGCCATCGGCAAGGCGCTGACCGAGGACATCAAGATCGACCGGCTGAAGTCGGACAGCGTCGGCGACCACTACCAGGGGACGGTCGACTCGCTGCGGACCTTCTACGCCAAGATCGAGCCGACCCTGAAGTCGGACCTGGACACGCTGGCCAGCTCGGGCGGCAAGCTGCCGCCGGCCAGTGAGATCCCCGACAAGCCGGCGTCGATGGACGTGTGGGTGAAGAGCGGGCGGGTCGTGCGGCTGGAAATCCCGCTGGCCCAGTTCTCCCCCAAGCCGGTCACCGCCGGCCCCGTCGCCCTCCGGATCGACATCGACCGACTGGCGGCCGGCGTGACCGCCCCGACCGACGCGACCGATGTCGACGTGGTCGGCCTCCTCGGCAAGTTCTTCGGCGGGCTGGGCAGCTTCATGGAGGGGATCAAGGGCGGGGTGCCGGGCTGATCTGCCGGGCTGATTTGATAGGGCCTCAGCGGTTGTTGGAGCGCCAGTCGAGGTAGCTGGCCGCGGCGAGCACCACGTAGATCACGGCCAGCCACGTCGGGACCCACCGGAGCCCGGCGTCGGTCTCGGGGATGAGGACGGCCGACAGTGCGCCGGCCCCGAGGAAGAAAATCGCCCGGTGGTCCATCGCTCAGAACGCCCCCATAAGAAAAACCCCCATCAGAAGATCCGCAGAACGAGGTAGGCGGCGGCCGAGATGATCGCCGCGCCGGGGATGGTAAGGATCCAGGCCCACACGACGCGGCCGGCCACGCCCCAGCGGACGGCCGACAGCCGCTGGATCGACCCGACCCCGACGATCGCCCCCGTGATGGTGTGGGTGGTCGAGACCGGAATGCCGTGGGCCGAGACGAAGAAGAGGGTGGCAGCGGCGGCCGTCTCGGCGGAGACCCCGCCCGCCGGCTGCAGTTTGGTGATGCGGGCGCCGAGGGTGTGGACGACCCGCCAGCCGCCCGACAGCGTGCCGAGGGCGATGGCCGAGTGGGCGGCCAGCACGACCCACAGCGGGACGTCGGACGTGGGGCCGACCTTCTGGGTGGCGATCAGGAGGGCGAGGATGACCCCCATCGTCTTCTGGGCGTCGTTGCCTCCGTGGCCAAGGCTGTAGGCCCCGGCCGAGATGAGCTGGAGCCGCCGGAAACCCCGGTTGAGTTGGTCCACGTTGTGGAACCGGGCCGCGAACTGGAGGACGATCACCATGAAGATGAAGGCCACCGCCAGGCCGATGAGTGGGGCGAGGACGATGAACACGGCGATCTTCGACAGCC
>JAUZEY010000479.1 GCA_030838785.1 Actinomycetota bacterium
TCCGAGCCCCTATGCCGCTTCGCTCTGCAAGGTTGCCGTCTCCCAGACGTCGACGACATCGGTGAGCGGCACGAACGTGTCGGTCCCGTTGACAAAGACCCAGATAGTCCGCAGCTGGGTGCGCCCGGCCGAGACCAGCTGGCCGTCGTCGATTCGGGAACCGTCGGCTAAGGCCAGCGATACCCGACGACCCTCCAGGGCCCGGAGTTGGGTCATTCGGTGCTTGCTCATGAGCATTGACTCCTTCCGCTGGCTGATCTCTTGCCTATTCCCGACTGGGGCTCCCCTGGGCGCCCCTCGTTACCGCCCATGGTGACGATCATGAACGGATGCCGCTGCGAGGCCAACGGCCCGGCAGGACGAAGCCTCTGTCCTGGCAGGACGGGTCTCCGCCGTGGGGGCCAACTCTTGCGCCGCTGCCCCCTACGGGAAGGGCCCAGAACTACGTGAGCGCGTGGTCTGGCGGTCGTGGCGGTCGGGAACATACATGGCAGAGCCGTCCGTGTAGCGGGCGGTGAATCGAGTGAAGGGAGGAACGTGTCCACGAAAACGATGACGAGGACCGTGCTGTGTCCGTTGGAGGACCGCATCGTGGTCCCGGGGCCTGAACCGCCGATCCCCATACCGCCGATCCCCGAGCCACCGATCCCAGAACCGCCCGTCCCGGTCCCGCCGCTTCCGGAGCCTCCGCCGCTCCCGGAGGGCAGGTCGAGCCCGCTCGGCGGTTGCCGACGCCGTTGCCGCTGCGAAACGGCCCGGCGCGTCTAGAGGTACCCGCGGCGGAGGAGCCACCGGAAGCAGAGGAACCCCGGGAGCGTCGGTGCCCAGTACGTGAGAAGACGGAAGATGAGGACCCCGGCGATGGCGGGCCCGGCGCTGACGCCGACCCGTCCCAGGCCGGCCACGAGCGCCGCCTCCATGGCTCCGAGGCCACCAGGCGTGGGGGCCGCCGAGGCGAGGGCGGAACTGCCGAGATACACCAGGGCCGCCTTGGCGATCGAGACGTGCACGCCGACCGCCCGGAGGCTGGCGGCCAGCGCCAGGATGTAGGTGGCGGGCACCGCTGCGGCCGAGGCCAGCAGCAGGGCCGCCCGGCGCGGGTCGCGCCGCGCGGTCCGGATCTCGGCGACCGTCCGCCGCAGGGGTTCGACCAGTCGGCGGCGCCCAAAGGCGGTCCGCATGACCGCGCCGGCGACGGCCAGGACGCCGACGACGGCCACCAGGATCGGCCAGTGGACCGCCATGCGGGCCCGGCCCAGGCCTTGCCGCTCCACCACCAGGGCGGCGATGGCCAGCCCGACGACATGGACGGCGAAGCCGGCGGCCAGGTTGAGGCCCAGCGTGCCGACGGCCACCGGCCGCTCGACGCCGGAGCGCTCGAGATAGCGCTCGATGATGCCCGCCCGGCCGAGCCCGCCGGGCATGATCCGGTTGGCGAACGAGGCGGCCAGCTCCATGGCGACCGTGCGGAGCAGGGCGAGGCGCCGTCCGGCGGCGGCCATGACCGACACCGCGGCGGCCACGTATCCGAGCCCCGAGAGCGCCGCGGCCGCCGCCAACCAGCCGAACCGCGTGTTCCTGACCGCATGCAGGGTGTGCCGGAGTTCGCCGGCCTGGGGCAGCAGGACGAGGACGCCGACGCCGGCCAGGACGACCGCGACGATCGTCCGGAGCCGGACCCGCACGACGGGGTCGATGGGCGGGGGCGTCGCGCCGGTGGCTCTGCTCACCGCCAGGCGCACGTCATCGAGGACGACACGGCGGGCCCGGACGTCGGAACGGGTGGCGCTCGTGAGGGCCAGGGGCTGGAGCAGCGGCAGGCTCCGTGTCACCGCCCCCGGTCCCCGGCCGGCAATGGCCGCCGCCACCGCCCGCTCCGGGCCGACGACGGCGGCCAGCGACACCAGGAGCTCGGCGACGTCGAGGATCATGGCCCGGTCGCTGGCCCCGGCCTCGGCGAACCCGAAGTCGATGAGCCATGCCCGGCCGCGGTCGTCGACGACCAGGTTGCTCCGCCTCAGGTCCCGGTGGGCGATGCGGGCCGCATGGAGGAGGCCGACCTGTTGCCAGATGTCGAGGAGCAGCCGGTCGTCGATCTCCGCCGGCGGCCGCCGATCGAGACCGGCGCCGGGGACGCATTCGAGGACGAGCGCCGCCGACCCGTCGGCGGTGGCCGAGGTCAGCCGGACGGCCGGGATCCGCGCCCCGCCCCGGGCGCCCAGCAGGGCGACGTAGGCCTCGTGTTCGACCAGTTGCTTCGGCGTGGCGAACGGCGCTTCGTCCTCGACATCCCGGTAGGCGAGGAAGCGCCACGTCTTGAAGAGGAGATCCGCATCTCGGTGCTGCCGGTCGACGACCTTCACGAAGAGTTCGTCGCCGGATGGCGTCGTGGCCGCGAACGGCGTCGACCCCCGGGCGTCGGCTCGGAGTCGCCGGAGCCGGGTTACGTCGAGGCCCGCGTCCCGCAGGGCGGCACAGATCCCGGCCGGCGAGGGAAGCCGGGCGGGCGCACCCCAGAGGAGGTGGACACCCGCCGCCACCGCCCAACCGAGCGCCAGGCCGCCGATCGAGTCGAGCGGCAGATGGGCGCCGGTGTAGACCCGGGCGGTGGCGACCAGCACCGCTGTGCCCCACGCCAGCCTTCGCCCGGGCCGTCCGATGTAGGGCGCGATCGCCCCGGCCAGCGCCCCGGCCACGGCGGCATGCCCGGAGGGGAAGCCGAGCCCGCCCGGGCTCCCCGCCCGCAGGATGACGCGGCCGAGGACCAACGACGGTCGGTGGCGGCCCACGATGTGCTTCACCAGCTTGGCCAGGAGCCACGCGCCACCGCCGGCGCAGGAGGCGTCGCGGGCCAGGCGTCTGCGCCCGGCGAGCGCCGCTCCGCCCGCCAACACGAAGATCGCCCCCAGACTGCCCAACTGCATCACGGCGTAGAGGGCCGGGAACCACCAGCCCGGCAGGTCGTTGACGAAGTGGAAGGCGTCCCGCTCCAGCGGTCCCGTGTGCCCGGTGGCGGCCGCGGCGGCGGTGACGCCGAGCACCAGGGCACCGAGGACGAGCCGGATGACGTCGCCCGGATGTCGGCGGATGGCCTCGTCGTCGGCCGGATCGATGGGGCCGGCCCCTCAGATGGTCACGGCGACTGGGCCTCGAAGGTCTCTTCGCTGCCTCGCTCGACGACCTGCCGGGTGCGCGTCATCTCCAATTCCAGCGGCAAGCGCAGCACCACACGTGGCCGCGAGGGCACCGCCACGCCACCGGGCAGGTTCGGTTCCAGATCCACGAACTCAGCTCCCTGCCCGGCGACATCCGGGTCTCCGGGTTCTGCCATCCATCGCCACGCGTCTTCGGCCATGGATGGAGCGTCGCGCACCACCGACCAGACGACATCCCGGGTTCGCGTGGTCCTGTCCCCGGAACCACGCTGGATCTGACCGCTGCTTGAGGCGGTGCCGGGCGGGGTAGCGCGATGCCCGTGGGACTCATCATCGCGCTCAGCCAGGTGGAGACGGTCGGCCTCTGGGTCGGTCTCATCAGTGCCGTCGTCAGCATCGTCCTGTCGATCGTGGCCATCCTCTTCGCCCGCGACGTCGACCGCCGGTCGATGGAGATCAATAGCCAGACGATCCGTTCCCTGGAGGCGATCCAGTCGACGGTGCAGCGCCTGTCCGACGACACGGGCGGTCTGATCAAGGTCGCCTGGGAACGGATGCTCGGCACCATGGGCCCGAGAGAACCGACGATCGACGGGAACGTCGAAGGGCTCCTGGCCGGCCTCCTGCAGGAATTCCGCCAGGACGCCGACGACATGGCGCCGGGAACCGGAGTCGACAAGTTGGCCCAGGACGTGGACCGGCGCGTTCGCCGGGCCGCCAGTCGCAAGAGCGTGGCCAACCGGGTCGATGCCCCCAAGAGTGTGGCCTTCAACGCCGCGGTGCAGGGGATCGAATCGATGTCGCCACTGGCGATCGAGCTCCTCCGGGCGCTGGAGAACGGTCCGTACCTGACCCGGGCCCAGTACCAGCAGCTCCGGAAGGAGTCCGACCTGGCCATCGCCATCGACGAACTGCGGGACCACGACCTGCTGATGCCGTTCCAGCGCCGAGGGGCGGAGGGCGACGAGACGGTGTACGGGCTCGCCCCCTGGTTCCGGGAGGTGACCGGCCCCGCCCTCGTCTTCACCGGTCACGAAGCACCGTCCCCGCCCGAGCACCAGCGGGTGACGGCGGCGTTGCGGGAGGTCGGCTACCTCACGGACGAGATGTCCGAGCCGACGGCGGCGGGCACGCCGGCTCGAGCCCCGGCATGAGGGAATCGGTCCGGCGGCTGCTCCTCGGGCCTCCCCTGCCGAGCGACCGGGAGTCCTCCGAGCGGCTCTCCAATCCGCTGGCGCTGGCCGTCCTGTCCAGCGACGCCCTCTCCTCCGTGGCCTACGCCACCGAGGAGATGCTCAAGATCCTCGTCCCCGTGGCCGGCGTCGCCGCCTACCGGTTGAGCCTCCCCATCGCCGGGGCCGTCGTCGGGCTGCTCTGCCTGCTGGTCCTGTCGTACCGGCAGACGATCAAGGCCTATCCCAACGCCGGCGGCGCCTACATCGTGACCAGGGACAACTTCGGGTTGGTGCCGGCCCAGGCGGCGGGGATGGCGCTGCTGGTCGACTACGTCATGACCGTGGCGGTCAGCGTCTCCGCCGCCGTCGCCGCCCTCTACTCCTATTTTCCCTCGCTGTTCCCGGTCCGCGTCGTCCTGGCGGTGACCTGCATCTGGCTCGTCGCCTGGGGGAACCTGCGCGGCGTTCGGGCCGCGGGGCGGACCTTCGCGCTCCCCACGTACTTCTTCCTGGCGTCCATCGCCAGCCTCCTGGTGGGTGGCCTCGTATCAGGCCTGTCCGGCCGGCTCCACCCGCTCCCCCCGGCCTCAGGTCTGCCGGTGGCCTCGGCCGTGCCGCTGCTCGTCCTCGTCCGCGCCTACGCCAGTGGCACCACGGCGCTCACCGGTGTCGAGGCCATCTCCAACGGCGTACCGATCTTCCGACCCGTCGAGTGGCGCAACGCCCGCCGGGTCCTCACCTGGATGGGGGCCATCCTGGCCGTGAGCTTCAGCGGGATCACCCTGCTGGCGTGGCGCGTGCATCCCGTCCCGACCGAACGCCGGACCGTCGTCAGCCAGCTGGGCGAAGTGGTGTTCGGCCGGTCGCCCGCCGGACGGGTCGCCCTCCTGCTGCTCCAGGTGGCCACGACCCTCATCCTGGTGCTGGCGGCCAATACCTCCTTCGCCGACTTCCCCCGGCTGGCCAGCTTCCACGCCGGCGACGGCTACCTGCCGCGGCCGCTCCGGCGGCGGGGGCGGCGGCTCGTGCCCTCCATCGGGATCACCGCCCTGGCGGTGATCGCCACCGCGGTGGTGGTCGGGTTGGGAGCCGACGTCCACCGGATGATCCCGTTCTACGCCGTGGGCGTGTTCACCTCCTTCACCTTCTCGCAGGCCGGCATGACCCGGCGTCATCTCCGCCTCCGGGAACCTGGCTGGCAGCAGGGCCTCCTCGTCAACGCCCTCGGCGCGGCGGGCAGCGGCCTGGCGCTGGCGGCCGTCCTCGTGACGAAGTTCACCCATGGCGCCTGGGTGGTGGCCCTTCTCGTTCCGGCCGGCGTCGGCCTGTCCCTGGCCGTCCACCGCCACTACCAGCGGACCGACGCCTGGCTGGCCGGGCCCGCCGCCGGCCGGGCCGGCTGGCATGGGACGCAGGTGGTGATCGGGCTGCCCCGGAGCGACGGGGTGGTCGAGGCCGCCGCCCGCCGCTATGCCGCCCGGCTGCAGCCGTCGGGCGGGAGCGACGTCAGGTGCGTTGGGCGCCGGCCGGCGGCCCGGGCCACCGTCGACGAGCTCCGGCGACGGGCCGCGCCCGGGTGCCTGACGGTCGTCGTCGTTCCCGTCCGGGCGGATGAGGGCTTCCCTCCCTGGTCGCCTGTGCCGCGCTTCCTCCGGCGTGCCGCCCGGTTGGAGCATGTGGCGGTGACGACGGTGGCCACCGGGCGGGACCGGCCGCCGTCCGGCGGGCGCCATGCCTGCGTGGTCGCCGTCGGCGGGGCCGACGGGCTGGCCCGGCGAGGGCTGGCCATCGCCCGCCTCCTGCAGCCCGACGAGCTCCACGCCGTCCATGTCGACGTCGATCCGGAGGAGACCGCCGAGGCCGTCGAACGGTGGGAGTCCGCCGAACTGGGGGTCGAGCTCCGGATCCTGCCTGCGCCCTACCGGGAGCGGGCCGGGCCGCTCCGGGCCGAAGTGCAGCGCTTGCAGCAGTCGGGGGCCGAGTTCGTCACCGTCGTCGTCTGCACGCTCCGCCTGCGCTGGTGGCAACGGCCCCTCTACCGGTTCGACACCGACACCATCCGCCAGGGGCTGGCGACGGTGCCGGGCGCCGCCGTCGTCGAGCACCGGGTGGCGCTGCCGTCACGGTGGGACCGCGGTGCGGAGTTGGGCCGGCAACGGTTCGACGAAGACCACGTGATCGCCTGAGAAGGAGGAGTCATGAAATCGTCGGTGAACCCGCCGTTGACCGAGCACGCCGTCGTCGGGGTCTTCGAGGACGGAGAAGCAGCCCGACAGGCCCTCGACGCCCTCCGGGACGCCGGGATCCCCCCGATCGTCGTGTCGCTCCTCTGGCGGGACGGCCGGGAGGTTCGCCAGGCGATGGGCCTCGAGTGGTCGGACGACCCGACGCCGGTCATGGACGAAGTGGCCGCTGGCGCCGCCGAAGGGGCGCTGGCGGGGGCGGCGGTCGGGGGGCTGCTGGGCTTCCTGGCCGGAGCGGTCGCCTTCGCCGTCCCGGGTATCGGCCCGGTGGTCGGCACCGGGATCTGGGCCGCCATGACGGCGGGGCTGGCCGGAGGAGCCACGCTCGGCCTGATGGTCGGGGGGATGCGGAAGGTGTGGGAGACGACCTACCGCGATGCCGTGGCGGAGGGCCGGGTCCTCGTCAGCGTCCAGTCCGAGGACCCCGACATCGTGGAGCAGGCGGAGAGGGTGCTGCGGCGGATGGGTCCCCTCCGGCTGGACCACTTCGACGAGGGAGGAGAGCTTCTCCATGAGCACGTGGAGGAGTGACTGGAGGTCACTCGTCCTCGAGGTAGCCGGGGCCGTCGTCGTCGGTGATCCCCGGCGGTTCGTCGACGATGTGGACGGCCAGTTCCTCGGCGCTGGGCGTGTCCTCCCAGCGGGCGTCGAGATCGCCGACCTCCGCCGGCTCGTCGTCGATCCAGTACTCGGCGCCCGGTTGGTAGAGCGGCGGGACGATCTCGTCGACGGTGTCGGGCCCGTCGGGCATCTCCCGGGTCAGCCGGAGGTCGAGCGGCTCGCCTCTCCGCTCCTCCCACTCGGTGGTGCCCCATTCGTCCGCCGCCAGGGGACGGTCCAGGGGTGGCGGGATGGGCCCGTCGGAGATCTCGCCGGTACGGAGGAGCGCGGCGGGGACCTCCTCGGTGGCGGGCACCCCGTCGTCGAGGACGTCGGGAGCGGGCCGGGGCAGCACCTCGGAGGCGGGAATGGGGCGGCGTCGCGGTCGGGCCATGGTGTGCCTCTCAGAGCAGGAGATCGAACAGTTGGAAGGCCCGCTCCCATTGCGCCGTCTGGGGGTTCCTCATGTCCGGGTCGAGGATCGGGAAGGCGCGGGCGAGAGCCAGGCTGACGCCACCGGCGATCTCCGCCAGCTCGGCCCGGGTCTCGTCGCTGAGGGCGAGGTCGAGCTGGGGCCGGGCCGCCAGGCGCTCCAGGATCGGTTCCAGCCCGATCTCCTGGTCGAGCTTCCGGAACCGGTGGATGCATTCCTGCAGCCCTTTGGTGACGGGCAGATCCTGGGGCTCGATGACGTCGCGCCCGTTGGCCTTGGCCGTGGCCTGGGCGATGATGAGCAGGTCGTAGATCTGCTCGTTGACGAAGTCGTCGTACCGCTTGACGTCGCTCTTGTCGACGTCGAGATCGGCGGCGGTCCGGAAGAACCGCTCGAAGGTAGGGACGTTCATCACCTTCACGACGCCTCCCTCCCGCCATCCTCGTTCTGGAGCACGGCCTCGACGTCGACCTCGACCTTGACTCCCTTCCCCACCAGGAACCCCCCGGCCTCCAGGGCCTGGTTCCAGGTAATGGCGAAGTCCTCCCGGTTGATCTCCCCGGAAACCAGGAAGGCCGCCCGGGTGTTTCCCCAGGGATCGACGGCCGTGCCGCAGTACTCCACCAGCAAGGTCACCGGCCGGGTGACGCCGCGGATGGTCAACTCGCCGGTGAGCTTCCACTTGTCCTCGTCCGCCGCCCGGATGGTGGCGCTGCGGAACGTGATCTCGGGGTGGTGTTCCACGTCGAGGAACTCGGCCGACCGCAGGTGCCGGTCGCGCTCCTCGTCGCCGGTGTCGATGCTGGCCGCCGCGATGGTCGCCTCCACCGACGACTTCTCGGGAATCTCGTCGATGGAGATGACGCCGGCGAACTCGCGGAAGCGACCCCGGACCTTGGAGATCATCATGTGACGGACGACGAAGTCGACGTGGCTGTGGGCGGGGTCGATGACCCATCGTCCGGGCGGGGGCACCTCGCGACCGGCGACGGTCCGGGTGGTGGCGACGTTCATGGTCATGACGGCGTTCCTTTCACGATGGCGGGGCGAGCTCGGCCGCCAGGACCAGCAAGCGGTGGTCGCTGTCCCGCAGATCGTCGCTGAGGTGACCGA
>JAUZEY010000507.1 GCA_030838785.1 Actinomycetota bacterium
GGCAGGCCGGCTCTCGTGCGCCGGGGCGTCGCGCACGTCGACTTCCACTGACATCTCCGAGATGGTGGTGACTTCGGTGCCGTCGTCGCCTTCACCCTTAGCGGACCGGGCCCGGTCGGCGAGGAACTTCGC
Source organism: Actinomycetota bacterium (assembly GCA_030838785.1). Lineage (GTDB taxonomy): Bacteria > Actinomycetota > Acidimicrobiia > IMCC26256 > BP-133 > BP-133. The sequence continues at coordinate 133 of JAUZEY010000507.1, forward strand.
TGCCTGCTGGTAGGAGAGTTCCATCAGGTCGTCCTGGCACGACATGTCCCACAGGGCGACCTGGGCTCCCACCGACGGGATCTGGACGATTTTCAGGTCGGGGAAGCCATCGGGCATGTGCAGGGCATCGAGGCGGACGCGGGGGATCAACAGGATGGTGAGCGAGTGGCGCAGGATCGCCCCCGGCGACTGGGCGTCGGGCGTGGGCGAGGCGTGGCTGACGGCCAGGACGTAGAGGGTGTCGGCCCCGGCGTCGAGGGCGGGCCTGAGGGGGACCGGCTCGGAGAGCGCCCCGTCGAGATAGAGGTGGTCGCCGATCCGATGGGGAGGAAAGATACCCGGCAGGGAGGTGCTGGCCATCACGGCGTCGACCACCGAGCCGGAGTCGAGGACGACGGGTGAGCCGTCCTCGAAGTCGGTGGCGACGATCCGCAGCGGCACTGCGGCGTCTTCGATTCGTTCGTAGGGCAGGTTCTTGGTGAGGAAGGCGCGCCATTTCTCCGGGGGGAACAGCGACCCCCGGCGCCGGAAGGCGTGGACCATGCGCAGCGGATTCAAGGAGAAGAGATCCCGGGAGCGGACGCTGTGCCACACCTCACGAAGCGCCTCCACCCGTTCGAGGGAGGGGTCGGCCGCGAGGAAGGCGGCGTTGACTGCACCGATCGACGCGCCGACGAGCACCTCGGGGTAGATCTCTGCTTCGAAGAAGGCCCGGAGCATGCCGACCTGGATGCTGCCGAGGGTCCCACCCCCCGACAGGATGAAGGCGTTCACCGACACGTGGTGTCGCTCGCCCTGACCCTCCCTCGTTCTACGGGCCGAGTCTACCCGCCGGGCTCGGCGCTCGACCCTTCTCGGTTCAGCCCGCCGAGCAAGCCGCCATTGGCCCGTGCAACACCCTCCGTTCCGGAGCCTGGGGAGCCCTAGTCCGGGGTGGGGGTGTATCATGGAAGCGGGCGCACGGCAAGTGTGCGTCACGGCCTTCCCGGCACGTCGCCCCGGACCCCGGTAGCGCGTCGTTGGCCTGAGGGAAAGCGCTCCGCGATGGCCAGCAGCTTCTCCGTTCCGGAAGAACCGACGATGGTCGGCATGGACGGCGTTGGTAGATCGCGCCGGGTCGAGCTCACCGTGGGGCCGTCGTCGGGCGCGTACGCCCAGGTGGCCGCGCTGCTGCATGAGTCTCGCCGCCAGGCGCCGGACCAGCTCGGGGCGTTCCTCGCTCACCGTGTGGCGGTGTTCGGGATGCGGGACCTGTCGGTGTATGTGACCGACTTCGAGCAGCGTCGCCTCGTGCCAATCGTCGGATCGGCCGCCACGGGCTCGATCGGTCTGGACGACTCGACCGGCGGACGGTCCTTCACCACGGCCAGCCAGCTGGACGAACCGGGCGACGGCGGCGTGCGGCTGTGGAGCGTGGTGGTCGACGGCGCGGCCCGCCTCGGTGTCATGTCCGTCACCGTGTCTCAGCTCGACGAGGACGGTCGCTCCTTGGCCGACAGTCTCGCCGGTGTAGTCGCCGCCCTGCTCGTGACCCGGGGCCAATGCACCGACGCCTACACCGCGCTGCGCCGCAGCCAGAAGTTCAGCCTGGCGGCGGAGATGCAATGGGACCTGCTCCCGCCCTTGAGCCTGGACAGCGGGCGGGTCTCCGTGGCCGGGCTGATCCAGCCCGCCTACGAGGTCGGCGGCGACTCCTTCGATTACGCCGTCAACGGCGACACGCTCGACTTCGCCGTGTTCGACGCCATGGGCCACGGGCTGGGATCCAGCCAGCTCGCCCACCTGGCCGTGAGCAGCTACCGACACAGCCGCCGCTCGGGCCTCGACCTCGAGGCCACCTACCACGCCATGGACACCGCCGTCGCGGCGAAGAGCCCCGACGAGGAGTACGTCACCTGCATCCTCGGACGACTCGACCTCCTCGACGGGCACCTGACCTGGATCAACGGGGGCCACCCATTACCTCTCCTGGTGCGAGGCGGCGAGGTCCTGGGAACGCTGTCGTGCGAGCCGACGCTCCCTGCCGGCCTCGGCCTCAGCTTCGGTTGCGGCGTCACGGAAATTGCACACGATGTCATGAAGCCGGGCGACCGACTGTTCTGCATCACCGACGGCGTGGTCGACTCCCACCGCCCCGGCGGCGAGGACTTCGGACAGGAACGGCTCGTCGCGCTCCTCAGCGAACAGTCCCGCTCCGGTCTCGACGCCGCCGAGACGGTCCGTCAGCTCTCCCACAGCGTTCTCGACCACCACGGCGAACTGAGCGACGACACCACCGCCTTCTTGATCGACTTCCACTAGTCGTCATTCTCGACTGGCACCCACCGACCATCGCCAACGAGCCCTCCGGGCAGTCGGGTTTGTAGCGGACCACCCCGGGTATGAGGAGCGCAACACGGCGATGAGCCTCCCACCGTGTGGGACTTGCTCCGCTCTCTGCGGCAGATCTCGGGAGCGTTGCTCCAGACCCCTGGTAGCGCACGAAACATGCGTCGACGCACCAGGGAGATCGCCGTGAGTGACGACGTAAGCCTCAAGGGGGCCAGGGGTCGGCGCGTGGGACACCGCGCCATGCTCGCCGCCCTCACCGCGGTGGCAATAGCCCTGTCAGCGCAGCCGGCGATCGCCGCGCCCGGAGACCTCGATCTCCAATTCGGGACGGGCGGTGTGCTCTCCACCGACTTCGGCGGTACGTACGATTGGGCGTATGCCGCCGCCGTCCAGCCCGACGGCGGGATCGTGGCTGCCGGGGTGACGAACGGCGCGGGGACCTATGACTTCGCCCTGACTCGCTACCACCCCGACGGTTCGACCGACCCCTCCTTCGGCGACGGGGGGAAGGTCACCACCGACTTCGGAACGTCGTTCGATTGGGCGTATGCCGCCGTCATCCAGCCCGACGGCAAGATCGTGGCGGGTGGGGTCACCGACGCCAGCGGCAGCCGCGACTTCGCCTTGGCCCGCTACAACCCAGACGGGTCACTCGACCCGGGTTTCGGCACGGCCGGCCTGGTGATCGCCAACCTCCGCCCGCTGAGCGCCGACACCATCTTCGGCCTCGCCCTCCAGCCCGACGGAAAGATTCTGGCCGGCGGAACCACCTTCCCCGATACCGTCGCGCTCCGGCCCAACGGTGACTTCATGCTCGCCCGCTACACGGCCGACGGCTCCCCCGACGCCACCTTCGGCGTCGGCGGCGTGGTCACCACCGATTTCGGCAAGGAGTCCTGGGACGAGGCCCGCGCCCTCGCCCTCCAGCCCGACGGGAGCATCCTCCTGGGCGGCTCCACCAACAACGGCAGCGGCCCCGGTGTGCTCTTCGGGGCCGACAACCTGGCCCTTGCCCGGTACACCCGGCAGGGCATCCTCGACGCCAGCTTCGGGAACGGCGGCAAGGTGGTCGTCGACGGCGGCAGCATGGTCGAAGCGATCCGGGCCCTCGCTCTCGGCCCGGACGGAACGATCGTGGCCGCCGGCTTCGTCAACGGGGAGCACCGCGGTGACCTGCTCCTTGCCCGCTTCGACCGCTTTGGCGCCATCGACCCCGCCTTCGGCACAGGCGGGATGACCGTCACCGACTTCGGGTCGAAATCGGACCGGCTCGAGGCCGTCGCCCTCCAGCCTGACGGCTGGATCGTCGCCGCCGGCCAGGTGGCCACGGAGCCCAACGCCGACTTCGCCGCGGTCCGCTACGACCCCCAGGGGCATCTTGACCCCTCCTTCGGGAAGGGCGGCCTCGCGACCTTCGATTTTCAGGGACGGGAGGACCGGGCCCACGCCCTCGTCCTGCAGCCCGACGGCGCGATCATCGCGGTCGGCCAGAGCGAGACCAACTTCGCCGCCGCCAGGTTCACCGGGGGAACGACGGGTCGATAGGAAATTCAGCGGCACTGTCCAATATCAGGTGGCACCAGCCAGCACCGGGAGTGGCAGAGTTCAAGTCCCCCCTCGCCCACGGTAAAGGTGCAGGTCAGAGGCTATTTCATGACCCCCGAAAGGGCAACCTTCTACCGGACTTCCACCGGAGCTTCCGTCGTTCTTCCCGGCGTAAGCTGGTGATGTGACCGTGCAGCCTGCCGATGAGCACGCGAGGATCAATCCCGCCATCGTCGAGTTCGACGACGAGGGCAATGCGACGCTCCACTTGCCGGCTGCCGGTCGGCGGCGTTTCTGGTCGACGAGTCGCCCGAGGGCACCTACTACCTCGTGCCGCTTCTCGACGACGACGAGCTTCCCGCCGAACTGCGCGCCCGGATGGCCGCCAACCAGGCGGACCCGAGCCGGCTGGTGAGTCACCCACGGCACCGTGGGTGAACTGCACTTCGACGAAAACGCCGACGCCGCCCTCTCCGAACTCGAACGTCACCCGAGCGCGCTACTCGACGAGCATCACCCGATCCTAACATAGGAATGAGAACTGTTCTTACGATGAGTAAGAGCGACGGCCCCAGGGTTGGCCACGCCGACGAGGACGACGGGCACGAGCCTGCAGCTCGGGAAAAGGGCGCGCCGCGGCGAAGCGCCGTCCGTGCAGCTCGGCGGGCAACGCACCGCCGGCGGCGAGGAACCGGACCATTGCGTCCGTTTCCGATCGCAGGAGGATCCCGCCGAACCACGTGACGGAACGTTCACCCGAACGGCCGTCGGAGACGCCGATCACGTTGGAGTTCCGGCAGAGGTCGAGGCAGCAGCGGCAGATCACCACTTCGAGGACGGCGTCGGCAGTCGGGTCCGCCGCCGGGCCGATCCTGGAAGGGGAATG
>JAUZEY010000553.1 GCA_030838785.1 Actinomycetota bacterium
CCCCACCACGACGTCGACCGCGCCCCCGTCGTCGTCCCCCTGCACCGCGGCGACGCCGCCGCCCCCGCCGGTGCCGGCCGCGCCGTCGAACGGCTCGTCGCCGGCCACGGTCAACCCCCGTTCGGTCAGCGCCCGGGCCAGTCGGCCCACCCCGGCGTTGACCTCCACGGTGAGCTTGCCGGTCTGGTGGAGGAGCGTCTCGGTCGGCCCGGACACCACCAGCCGGCCGGCGTCGAGCATCACCACGTGGTCGCAGACCCGGGCCACGTCGTCGAGGAGGTGGGTGGCCAGCAGCACCGAGATCCCGAACGTCGACAGCCGGGCGACGAGGGCCAGCATCTCCTCCCGCCCGGTCGGGTCGAGGCCCGCCGTCGGTTCGTCGAGGAGGGCCAGCTCGGGGTCGGCGACCAGCGACTGGGCCAGTTTCACCCGCTGGCGCATGCCGGTGGAGAAGCCGCCCACCGGCCGGAAGCGGGCTTCGTCGAGCCCGACGAGGTCGAGGACCTCGGAGGCCCGCTGGCGGGCCGCCCGGGCCGGCAGCCCCGACAGCTCGCCCAAGGTGGAGACGACGTCGGCCGCGCTCTGGTCGAGCGGCAAGCAGTCGTGCTCCGGCATGTAGCCGAGCCGGGCCCGGGACCCCACCGGGTCGTCGGCCACCGCCCGCCCGGCCACCTCGACGGTGCCCTCGGTCGGCCGGGCCAGCCCGAGCAGCAGCCGGAACAGCGTCGTCTTCCCCGCCCCGTTGGCCCCCACCAGGCCGACGAGGCCCCGCGGCACGTCGACGGTCAGCCCGTCGAGGGCCGTGACGCCGCCGTAGCGCTTGGACAGCCCGACGGTGCGGAGGAGCGGGGTGGTGCCGGTCAGGTCGGAGTCAGCCCGGTCGGTGTCAGGGCCCGGCCCGGTACAGGTCGCGGGTGACCTCGTCGACCAGGCGGGTGGCGGGGATCGAGCCGACCTCGCCCCGGGCCCGCAGCTCGGCCACGGCCGGCACCGGGTCGCGGTCGGCGAAGTACCGGTCGTCGCCGTAGTCCGGCACCCGGCCGGTCGGGTCGGACACCCACCACGACGCCTCGAGGGCGATGCCGCCCGGGTCGGAGAAGTAGATCGACCGCATGATGCCGTGGTCGACGACGTCGGTGACCTCGCAGCCGGCCTCCTTCAACCGGTCCCGCAGGGAGAGGAGGGCCTCCTCGTCGGGGAGCGCCATCGACAGGTGGTCGAACTGCGCCGCCTGGGGGGTCGGCACCCCGGCCGGCTTGGCGAAGAAGTCGAGGTCGGCGCCCCGGTACTCGAAGAACGCGATCGTCGACCCCGGCCCGAACTCGAAGAAGTAGTGCCGGAAGGCGTCGGTGGCCACCGTGGCCACCAACCGGGCGCCGAGGGCCCCGGACCAGAACCGGACGGTGGCGTCCATGTCGGGGGTGATGAGCGCCAAGTGGTGTACGCCCCGCCAGCGGGGGGACAATTCTCCGGGTCCCATTGGTTCCTCCAATCCCGGGCGATCGAAGGCCGTCGTCCGCAACGAGAGCCTAAGCGCCGAAGCGGGGGTTCAGGACTCAACCTCGTGGACGCGTTGACGCCGGAGCGGCCGGGAACCTTCCCCGACCACACCGGCGCAACGTTGCCCAGGTAAAGGGCCCCCTCGGGAGAGGTCCAACAGGGGTCTAGCAGGCCAGCGGAGCGACCGTCGTCCACTCGACGCGGAAGCCGGCGTCGGCCAGTTTCTTGGCCTGTTCGGCGCCGTCGGAGCCCGGCGCCGCCCACCGGTCGGCCGGGACGGCCACGATGGCGAACAGGCGGCCCTCCCGCCGGACGACGCTGGCCCCGGAGAGCAGCAGCGGCCCGAAGTCGTCGGGGAGGAGCTGGCCGATGGTGGCGGCGACGTTGAGGTAGCGGCGCACCGCGCCCTCCTCGACGTCGTCGAGCATGAGCTCGGAGTCGTCGGCGGGGTCGGCGACGTCGACGTCGTCGAGGCCGCTGCGGACGGGCGCCGGTGCCGGATCGGCGGGCGCGGCGCTCGTGTCGGCGTCGCTGGCCCACTCCGACCACGTCGGCTGCCACGACACCCGGGCCGGGGTGGGCGGCGCCGTCGCGGCCTCGGGCAGGTCGACACCGGGCAGGACGACGACAGCGCCTTCGGCCCGGGCGGCCAGCGCGTCGACAGCGTCGCCCCGGCCCGCGGCGGCCTGCGTCTGGGCGGCGACCAGGGCGTCGCGGTCGGCCCGGACGGTCTCGAGGTCCGCTTCCAGCATGGCGATGCGGCCCTCCCCGTCGGCGAGGGCGGCCTCCGTGTCGGCGAGGGTCGCCTTGGTGTCGGCGAGGGCGGCCTTCGTGCCGGCGAGGGTCGCCTTCGTGTCGGCGAGGGCGGCGTTCGTCTCGGCGAGGGTCGTCTTGGTGGCGCCGAGGGTGGCTTTCGTGTCGGCGAGGGCGGCCTTCGTCTCTCCCAGTTTGGCCTTCGTCCCGCGCAGGGCGGCCGTCGTGTCGTCGAGGACGTCCTTCGTCTCGGCGAGGGCGGCCTTCGTGCCGGCGAGGCTGGCCTGCGAGTCGTCGAGGGCGGCCTTTGTCTCGGCGAGGGCGCCGATCGCCCGGTCGCGGGCGGTCACGGCCTCGTCGAGGCGGCCGACGGCCTCTTCCTGGGCGCTGACGGCCTGGTCGAGGGCGGCCTGGGTGGCGGTGGCCCG
>JAUZEY010000044.1 GCA_030838785.1 Actinomycetota bacterium
GCACCACCACTGACAACTACTCCCAGGGGACGACGCTCTCCGACGCTGGCGTCCAAAAGGTCGTGTCGTCCGCCATCGGAAGTAAGCGCCTGCCGATGGACACCAACGGCGTGTACTTCGTGTTGACCAGCAGCGACGTCAAGGAGTCCAGCGGGTTCCTGACCCAGTACTGCGGATGGCACACTCACGGCACGATCAGCGGCGCGGACATCAAGTACTCCTTCGTCGGTGACCCGAGCAGAACCCTGGCTGCATGCGCGGCCCAGACGTTGACATCGCCGAACGGCAACACGTCGGCCGACGCCATGGTGAGCGTGATCGCCCACGAGCTCGAAGAGTCGGTGACCGACCCGGATCTCAACGCCTGGTACGACAGCCGCGGCTACGAGAACGCCGACAAGTGTGCCTGGACGTTCGGCACCACCTCCGCGGTAGGGAATGGATCGCTGGCCAACATGACGCTGGGCAGCCGCAACTTCCTGATCCAGCAGAACTGGGTGAACGCCTCCGGCGGCTCGTGCGCCCTGAGATATTAGGAAGCGGCGCTCCTGACGCGTTCGCGGGTGGACGGCCTGGGCGGCTGACGGCGGCACGATCAGGCCGCCTCCGCCATTCCGCTCCCGTCGGCGTCGTGCCCGGCGCCGAGCACGGCCGCCCGGTCGTCCGGACCGAGGGCGCCGGCGACACCGACGACGTCGATCACATCGATGGTGATGGCCGCCAGTTCCACTCCGGTCGCTCGCCGCAGGCCGGCCGAGCCCAGGTCGCCCAGTTCCCGGTACTGCCTGTGGTACCGGTGACGCTTGTCGGTGGTGGTCGCCGGGTAGACCGTGACGTCCCGGCCGGAGAGGTGGCTGACGACAGCCGGCCGCAGCTTGTAGCCGTCGGTCTCCTCGAACGGGATGTGGGCCCACACGACCGTTCCCGGGGTGAGGGCCGTCTTGGCGACCGGCTGGATGAGGGCGAGACGGGGAAGCCGGTCGTCCTCGTAACGGTTGGCGTCGCCCGCCGGCCTGGCGGCGTGGGCCCGGCGGGGGCGAAGGTCGCTGTCGCTGTTGGTTGAGGTGTGGGTTCTGCGCGACATGGTGGTCTCCTCGGCTCGGCACTGATCGGGTGGGGACCGTGATCATGCGGACTGGCTCTGACAGATTTCATGGATGAGATTGCGGCGAAACGCCGCAATGGGTTCAATAGGTCGGAGAAAACTCGGCGCGGTCGAGCTGGCGACGCGTGGCCAAATGTGCGCGGCGGCTCGCACGGCGTGGCCACCCGGAACGTCTCCGAGAGGAGTCACTGGCCAGTCCCTCCGTACGGAAGGCGGGGGTCATGGGGTGTCCCCCCATGGGCAGCGGGTGTTCGTCCGCCGCCCCCACCCCCCAGCGGGACCGCCCCGGACCCGGTCCATCCCGCACACCCTTTCCCCTTCACCGCTGCAGTTCGCTGTCCGTGGCTCCGGCGGTCGACACCACGACACCCGCCGAGGCAAGCAGGGCGAATGGCGCGCCGCGGCATGATTCCCGGTATCTGAGGTCGTCGTAGAAACGGCCACCCGCTCCGACTCGCGCGTCAACGGCTCCGAGAACGTTGGCGGCGTCGGGGACTCAGAGTTTTTGTTGAGGGAACCCGACCAGTTCCACCAGGAGCGAGCGGACCTGGGTGGCCGACAGTCCTGCTCCCTTGAAGCTGGTCAGGTTCAGGACGATGTGTCGGTCGCCGTTTTGCGGAGCACCGCGAGTGGTGGCACCCCCACGATGGGAGTGCCCAGCGGGCTCGCCCGCCCGTGCGGATCGGCGGACACTTCGAGGAGGAAGACAGTGTCGACCGCCGCTCCTGACCGCGGCCAGCACCGGACTATGGAGACGCGCCGATGAGCCTCCGGCTCGTTGACTCGCTACTCCCGCAACGAACTCACACCGACCCCCGGTGCTACGTGAAAACAGAGAGCGAACCGACATGAACAACAACGAGACACCGGAATCACCACGTCGTCGACGGCGCCACCTGGGGCACGTCGCGGGCGCCGTCGCAATCGTGGCAGTGGTCGCTGGCGCAGGCATCGCCTACGCCAGCATCCCCGGCTCCGACGGAGTCATCAACGGCTGCTACAAGCCGAGCACCGGGGCGCTACGGGTCGTGGACTCGGCGACCCCCGCGTGCTCCAAGGGCGAGCAATCCATCCGGTGGAACCAGACGGGACCACAGGGGCTCACCGGCGCGACCGGGCCCACGGGGCCTCAGGGTCCTCAGGGACCGGCGGGCACAGGCGGGCTCAGCACCGTCAGACTTAATACCGTGTACCGCTCCAGTTTTTCGCCGATCGAGGCGGGAACGTCCAAGCGGGTGGACGTGACGTGCGTTGGAAATGAACGGCTCGTCGGCGGCGGGTACGAGGTCGTCCCCGGGGACCGCGACTTCGTGACCATCGTGAGGAACTCCCCCAGTCCGAACGGCACATGGACCGTCATCGCGCAGACAACCGGCGCCTATGACGGCAGCTCGCAGTGGATCCTTGATGCCTATGCGATCTGTGCGACGGTGGAGTCGACCTAACCCCGCGAGACGGTGTTCGAGCGCTCTGCCGGCCAGAGCGCTCGAACACCTGACAGGCGGCTCGGCGAGCGCCTCGCCCTCGTTGAGCGGCATGAACAGGACCGTCTCGAGGTCTGGGCCTTTGGGCCGGGGCTTGCTGCCGGCGCCCCAGACGGCATGGTCGGCCCACGTGGTTCGGAACGACGCGAGGTGCACCTCGGCGACGTGGGGGCTGGTCCCTACCCCTGTCGAGTCGGCTCCCGTGCGTAGCTTCGAGGGCGGGCAAATCGGAGGTTCGGAGGTTCG
>JAUZEY010000062.1 GCA_030838785.1 Actinomycetota bacterium
TTCCGCAAACGGCCTGTCGATCCTGAAAATCCTGAAGGGGTTGGGGGGATTCTTGTAGCGCCTCGGCCGGCGGGGCGCGGGGCCTCACGGCCCGAGCGACCGGCCGGTCTTTTTTTTCGTCCGGATCACGGCCAAACCGGCGCGCCGCCTGCCGTCGGGGGCAGGACTGAAGGGCCTCCTCCCCGAAAGGACCTCTCATGGACGCACCCCGCCCCCGAGGCGTGCGCGCCGCCCTGGCGCGAAGACCGGTCCCCGCGCTGGTCCGGCTGGCCTGGCAGGCCGACCGCGGCGGTGTGGCGGCCATCTTCCTGGCCAGCATCTTCGAGGCCGCCGCCACCATCGGCGCCACACTGGCCATCGGCCTGCTGGTCGACTCCGTCGTGAAGCACGGTGGGGCCTCGGGCTCCACGCCCTGGATCGCCCTCGGCGTCGTGGCCGCCATCTTCTGCGTGCAGCGGGTCGCCTTCCCGTTCCTCGGTCCGGCGATCGAGAGCCTGGAGCACCGCCTCACGATCCTGGTCCAGCAGCGGGTCATGGCGCCCCTCCTCCGGCCGGTCACGATCGGTCATCTGGAGGACCCGGAGGTCGCCGACCAGCTCCGCATGGCTCAGCAGGTCGGGTCGGAGAACTTCTCCGCCCAGCAGGCCCTCGGCGCCCTGAACGACCTGACCACCATCCGCCTGAGCTCCGCCGCGGCGGGCGTCATCCTCTTTCTGTGGCACTGGTGGGCGCCGGTTGTCCTGCTCGCCGCCTGGCTCGTCTCCCGGGCCTGGTACCGGCGCCAGATGGGCACGCTCGTCACCTCCATGGAGCGCAACACCCCGTCCCTGCGGCGGGCCGAGTACGTCGGCGAGCTGCTGCTCGGCGGCACGGCGGCCAAGGAGACCCGCATCTTCGGGATCGGCCCCTGGCTCCTCGAGCGCTTCGAGGGCCAGTGGCTCGACGGGATGCGCGAGGTCTGGGCCGTTCGACGGCGGGGCCGGATCGGGACGCTGTTCTGCGCCGCAGTGCTTCTGGGAGCGCACGTGTTCGTCCTGGGCCTGCTCGTCAAGGCCGCCCTCCGGGGCGAGTTCACCGTCGGCAAGCTGTTCATCAACCTCCAGGTGGCGTTGGCCCTGGCCGGCTTCGGGTTCAACCCCGAGATGGAGTACGTCCTCCAGATGGGGGCCGCCCCCATGCCCCACGTCGTAGCCATCGAGCGCCAGATCGAGCAGGCCGAGAACACGTTCACCCGGGGCATCCGCCACCCCGGCGGGTCACCGGTCGAGGCGATCCGGATGGAGAACCTCACCTTCGCCTACCCCCGCTCCGACGGCCCGGTGCTGAAGGACCTCGACCTCACGATCCGGGCCGGGCAGTCGCTGGCCATCGTGGGCGAGAACGGCGCCGGCAAGACCACGCTGGTCAACCTGCTGTGCGGCTTCTACGAGCCGACCCAGGGCCGCATCACGGTCGACGGGGTCGACCTGGCCGAGATCGACAAGCGGGCCTGGCAGCGCCGCATCGCCGCCGTCTTCCAGGAGTTCGCCAAGTACCCGCTGACCCTGCGGGAGAACGTCGTCCTCGGCCACCCCGGCCGGGCGGCCGACTACGAGACCCGCATCCGGGCCGGCCAGCGGGCCGGGATCATGGAGCTGGTCGAGAACCTGCCCCAGAACTGGAACACCATCCTGTCCAAGAAGTTCGAGGGCGGCACCGATCTCTCCGGCGGGCAGTGGCAGCGGGTGGCGCTGGCCCGGGCGATGTTCGCCCTGGAGTGCGGCGCCGGGGTCCTCGTGCTCGACGAGCCGACGGCCAACCTCGACGTGCGGGCGGAGTCGGCGCTCTACGAGCGGTTCCTCGACCTGACCGCCGGGCTGACCACGATCGTGGTGTCCCACCGGTTCTCGACCGTGCGCCGGGCCGACCGGATCGTCGTCCTCGACGGCGGCCGGATCGCGGAATCCGGGACCCACGCCCAGCTCATGGCCCTGGGCGGCCGCTACGCCCGGATGTTCGACCTCCAGGCCCGCTACTACTCCGAGGACGCCGACGTCCCCGAAGACGGCGCCTCCGCCGAACCGCCGTCCCCGGTCGCCGCCAAGCCGGTCGCCCCCAAGCCCGTCACCGCCAAAGCGGTCGCCCCCAAGCCCGTCACCGCCAAAGCGGTCGCCCCCAAGCCCGTCACCGCCAAAGCGGTCGCCGCCAAGGCCGTCACCGCCAAAGCGGTCGCCGCCAAGCCGGCCGCCGCCAAGCGGGTCGCCGCCAAGCCGGCCGCCCCCGCCCCGGTCGCCGCCAAGCCGGTCGACGAGTACGACGAGTGGGCGGACTACCAGATCGAGTACCCCGAGTACTCCGACTCGGGGGAGGTCCGATGATCTGGTTCCGGGCCCTCGGACGGGTCGTCCGCACCGCCTTCGCCGCCGATCCGTGGCGGGCGGCGCTCGTCTTCACCGTGCTGCCGCTGATGCAGCTCACGCAGGTGCTGTCGGCCTGGTGGCTCAAGATGTTGATCGACGGCATCGTGAAGGGCGACGCCGGCGCCGCCGGCATGGCCATCACGCTGGTGGCGTCGCAGATCGTCGCCACCCACGTGCTGGTCGTCGTCCTGTCCAAGGTGCGCTTCACCCTCCAGGAGAAGACCAGCCTCCACTTCGAGCGCGAGTTGCTGGCCATGGTGGCCGGCCTCCCCGGGATCGAGCACCACGAGCGCCCCGAGTACCTCGACAAGATCGAGGTCCTCCAGGCCAACCGGGCCGCCTTCGCCGGTGCCGTCTCCGCCGTCGTCAGCAACGTCGGGGTGCTGGCCCAGGCGGCCGGGACGGGCTTCCTCCTGGCCCACGTCCACCCGCTGCTGCTCCTCCTGCCGCTCCTCAACCTGATCGCCTTCGTGACCGACGCCAAGGGCGGGTCGATCATGGTCGCCGGGTCGGAGGACGCCGCCTCCGACGACCGCCTGGCCCGGGAGCACTTCCAGATGGGCACCTCCTACGGCTTCGCCAAGGAGGTGCGGGTGTTCGGTATGGCCGAGGAGATGCTCGGCCGCCACCGGCGGGCGGCGGAGAACAGCCGGACGAAGATGGTCCGGGCCGCGGTGCGGGGGGCGGCGTGGGACGCCCTCGGTGGCTTCATCGCCGTGGTCGCCAACATGGGGGCGCTGGCCTTCGTGGTCTACCGGGCCCAGCACGCCGGGGCCACGGCCGAGGCCGCCGGTGACCTCGTCCTCGTCCTGCGGCTGACCTCCATGCTCAACGCCCAGATCGCCGGCATCGCCCACTCCACCGGGATGCTGGTCCAGACCCTCCAGGTCGCGGTGCGCCACATCTGGCTCCTCGACTACGCCAAGGAGCAGCACTCCGCCCGGTCCGGCGAGATGGTGGCCCCCGACCAGCTCCGGGGCGGCATCGCCTTCGAGGGCGTGTCGTTCGCCTACCCCGGCACGGACACCGAGGTCCTGGCCGACGTGAACCTGTGGCTCCCGCCCGGTGCGGTGGTGGCCGTCGTGGGCGACAACGGCGCCGGCAAGAGCACGCTGGTCAAGCTCCTGTCCCGCATGTACGAGCCGTCCTCGGGCCGCATCTCGGTCGACGGGGTCGACCTGGCCCGCTTCAACCCCGCCGCCTGGCGGTCCCGCCTGTCGGCCGCCTTCCAGGACTCCTGCCGGTTCGAGTTCCTCCTCGGCGAGACGGTCGGGATCGGCGATGTCGACCGGATCAACGACGCCTACCCGATCCTCATGGCCTGCGAGCGGGCCGGCGCCGGAGCGGTCCTCGAGACCCTCCCCGCCGGGCTCAACACCCAGCTCGGCCGGCGTTTCGAGGGCGTGGAGCTGTCCGGCGGCCAGTGGCAGCGCCTGGCCCTGGCCCGCTCGGCGATGCGCGACCCGCTCCTGCTCCTGCTCGACGAGCCGACCGCCAACCTCGACGCCGAGGCGGAGTTCGCCCTGTTCGAGACCATCTCCCGGGCGACCCGCCGGGCCCGCTCCCGGGGGGCGGTGACGATGCTCGTCTCCCACCGGTTCTCAACCGTCCGCATGGCCGACCTCATCGTCGTGGTCGACGGCGGCAAGATCCTCGAGGTTGGCAGCCACGACGAGCTGATGGCCCGGCGCGGCCTGTACGCCGAGCTGTTCACCCTGCAGTCCTCGGCCTACGCCTGAGCCCGCGGCACCCGGGTACCAGTTTGAGTTAGTTTGCCCTTCCCAACATCTGGGAGGTCACATGCTCAAGCGACTCTTCGCGGCCCTGGTGCTCGGAGGGCTTCTTCTGGGCCTCACCCCCACCGCCGCCGTCGCCTACGACGACCACTACCGCTGCATGTACCACTGCGCGGAACGCGGCTACGGCGGTGACCGCTACGGCTACGACCGTTATGGCTCGGACCGGTACCGGTCCGAGCGCCCCCGCTCCGACCGGTACGGGTACGGGCAGAGCAACCGCGTGTACCACAACGGGGAGTGCTGGTATCACGACGACTGGGGCTGGCGCCGGTGCGGCGACCGCCGCTACGGCTCTTCCTACGGCGGCGGGTATTCCCGCGACTACGGCGGCTACGACCGCTACTACGGCTCGCCGAACAACTCCGCCTCTTCCGACTCCCACCGCCACCATCCCCGCAACGCCTAGTGGTCCGTCGGTGAAATAGCGGAGTGGTTACGGCGAGTCAGGGTCGTTCCTGGCAAGGACGCACGACGAGGCGTAGCGGGTACTACGTCGAGGAGGAGGACGCAGCCAGGGGCGAGCCTGGCCGCCGTAACCGCCCGATCATTTCGCCGACGGGCCACTAGGGCGGCGGAGCGGAGCGGTTAGTCGGGCACACCCCGCAACGCGGCGAAGCTGGCCGTCGGCGTCGTCCGCCAGTCGTAGATCGAACCGCCGAGCGAGCGGGTGGAGACGCAGGCCCGGACGAAGTCCCGGTAGTCGGCGTCGGTCGACTTGTTGTCGGTGCCCCCGACAGGATGGACGAGGGCGTCGGGCAGCCCGAGGTTGGCCCGCACCCGCCGGACGTTCTCCTCGGTGTAGCGGTAGGCGTCGCGCCAGCCGGAGCTCTGGCTGCGGAACGTCCAGTAGGCCATCGGCATCCACACGTCGTAGACCGGGGCCAGCTCCCGCCAGGGGAAGCCCGGCCAGTACTTCGGGTTCACGGTCTCGATCAGGACGGGCGGCAGGGGGATGGCCGCCAGCGCCGCCCCGCCCACCGCGGCCCGGAGCCGGTGCGACAGGTCGATGAGCCGGAGGTTCCGCTCGGCGGCGTCGGGCACGTCCTTGGTCCACTCGATGTCGACACCGATCCCGTCGAAGCCCTGGCCCTCGGAGCGGAAGTCGCGCATGGCCAGGAGGCGGCGCAGGTCCGAGTCGAGGTCGTAGAACTTCGGCAGGTACCAGGCCACGATCTTCACGCCCCGGGCGTGGGCCCGGACCAGCATCGGCCCGAGGATCTCGGGGTTGACGAGGTCACCCGGGGAGCGGGCGTCGTCCTTGGCCGCCTGGAGATAGAGCGTCTTGGTGCCCGCCGCGGCCAGGTCGTCCATCGACTCCGGCGTGACCGGTGGCGGCGTCCCGTTGGCCTGGAACTCGGGGCTGAAGTCGTAGGCGTCGACCCAGGTGCCCAGCCCCCGGTAGACCGAGACGTCGCGCACGGGGGGCGCCGACACCGGCGGCAGGGCGCTCACCGGCGGTAGCGGAGCCCGGGGGACGGGCGGATCGGTCGTCGTCGTCGCCGCCGCCTGGCGTGGGTTGGCGGCGGTGGTGGTCGTCGACTGGGGGCCAGTGGTGGCCGGGGCCCCGGTGGTCGTGGTCGGCGCCGCGGTCGTGGCCGTGCTCGTCGGCGTGGAGGTCGACGTCGACGACGGTGCGACGGGCAGATCGGCCGCCGCCACCTGGAGCGCCTCGTGGCCGGGAGCGACCCCGGCCGGCGATGCGCCGGCCAAGGTCGAGACGCCGACCAGCGCCGCGGCCAGCAGCGGTTTTGCCACAACCCCCCGGACGAGTAAGGCTCGCATCGGCGTTAGCACATCACACGGGGGCACCCAGCGAAAGGATTTACCTTTGCCGAAGGCGCCGCAGAGAGCGTGTCGCGTCCCCGGCCGGGGTGGGGCGAAGCCCCCGCTCGGAGGAGCCCGGAGGAGCCGGGCGGGGGCGGCAGAGCCGCCCAGACCACAGTTTGACGGCGCGGCGGGGGCCGCTGCTAGAGTGTGTGAATCAATTCACAAGCAGATGGATTCCCATGTTTTCCCATGGAAGCCTCAGCAACTAGGGTGCGCCGGATGCAAATGACGGCCGCGGGCGTCGGCCAGCTCCCCCAGCTCGAAAGGACTCCCACGACGTTCCCCGGAGACGACCGGAAGCGCGTCGAGCGAAGCTACCTCCAGTTCGCGGGGGTCGGTGTCCAGTTCGCGGCCACCATCCTCGTCCTCACGCTGCTCGGGATCTGGCTGGACGGGCGGGCCGGGACCGGCTCCCTCTTCACCGTTCTTTTCCTCCTGCTCGGTTTCGTGGGAGCGACGTTCAGCCTCATCCGCCAGGTCCTCGGGCCCACCAAGCCGGGGCCAGGGCCGGGGCCGGGGAAGAAGCAATGAGCCGCACCGCCTCCCAGGGCCTCGTCATGGTCGGCGGGTTCATTGCCCTCCTGGTCGTCACGGCGCTGGCGTTCGTCAAGCCCGACGGCGACGGAGCGCGGGGCGCGGCCATCGGAGCCGGTCTCGGACTGCTGAACCTCGCCCTCGGCTATCTGATCACGCGGCGCTCGCTCCGCTACGGCATGAAGTCGGCCATGGCCACGCTGGCCGGCGGCTTCATCGCCCGGCTGTTCGTCGTCGTGGGCATGATCCTGCTCTTCCGGCGGACGGGGTCGGTCGACCCGGCCGCCTTCGCCCTCACGTTCCTCGTGTTCTTCTTCGCCTATCTCGGGGTCGAGATGATCCTCGTCGAGCGCTCGTCGAGCCCATCATCCGTGAAGACTGCGCCGGAGGCAGTGTGATGTTCCTCGCTGCCGCAGACGTCGTCCGCGAACTCCTCGACCACCCAACCGGCAGTGGTTTCACCGCCCACCAGTACCTCCTCATGGGCATCGCCCTCTTCACCATCGTGCTCTTCACCGTGATGGCCAGGAGAACCACGACCGGTCCGCCCAAGAAGAGCCTCTTCGGGCTGCTCGAGTTCACGATGGTCTGGATCCGGGACGAGATCGTCTACCCCTGGCTGGGCCCGGAGCGGGGCCGGAAGATGCTCGGCTTCTTCTGGACCCTCTTCTTCTTCATCCTCTTCTCGAACATCGTCGGGCTGGCGCCCTTCCCGTTCAACCCTTGGGACCGCACCGCCACCGGGAACCTGGCCGTGACCGGGGCCCTGGCCCTCATCGTGTTCGTGGTGGTGCAGGGCGCAGGCATGAAGCAGAAGGGCCTCGTCGGCTACTGGGTCCACCTCGTGCCGCCCGGGACCCCGATCTTTCTCTGGCCGCTGGTGTGGATCATCGAGTTC
>JAUZEY010000136.1 GCA_030838785.1 Actinomycetota bacterium
CGGTACCGCATGGAGAACCCGGCACCGGCGATCAGCCCGGCGTCGAGACCGTCGAGGTCGAGCCCGGCCTCGCCCGCCGCCCGGTGGACGATCTCCGCCGCTCCGCCCCAGGCTCCGACCAGCGCCGCAAGGTCGAGGCAGCCGGCCAGCTCGTCGGCCACGACCCGCACCAGGCTCACGGCCCGCTCGTAGAGGTCGGGCCGCACCATCACCACGGGGTACAGCCGCTCCTCCGCCGACCTCCAGTCGGAGAGGAGTTGGGGCGGGACCCCACCGGGGATTGTCACCTGCCGAACCCCTCCACTATGGTGAACGAGGAGTTTCTGATCCTACACGCCAGCGGGACTCGCCGCAGGAGAGGGAATGGGCCGGATCGTAGTCCTCGCGCTCGGCGGCAATGCGTTGACCCATCAGGGCCAGGCGGGGACCCACGACCAGTTGGCGGCCAACGCCGAGGCCATGGCCCGGTCGATCTCGTCGCTCATGCTGGCCGGCTGGGAGGTCGTGCTGGTCCACGGCAACGGCCCCCAGGTGGGCAACCTCGCCCTCCAGCAGGAGGAAGGCTCCGACGTCGTCCCGGAGCAGCCGCTGTTCTCGCTCGGGGCCATGACGCAGGGCCAGCTCGGCAGCCTGTTCGCCCTGGCGCTGCGCAAGGTGCTCGGCCCCCGGGCGCCGGAGATCGTCCCGCTCGTGACCCACTCCGAGGTCGACCCCCGCGACCCGGCCTTCGACGACCCGACGAAGCCGATCGGCCCCTTCCTCAGCGCCGAGCAGGCCCACGCCTTCGCCGCCGAACGGGGTTGGGCCGTGAAGGAGGACGCCGGCCGGGGATGGCGGCGGGTCGTGCCGTCGCCCGAACCCGTCCGCATCCTGGAGGCGGTGGCCATCCGGACGCTGCTCGACGCCGGCGTCGTGGTCATCGCCGCCGGGGGCGGCGGTATCCCGGTCGTGTCGACCCCGAGCGGCTACTGCGGCGTCGACGCCGTGATCGACAAGGACTACGCGGCCGAACGGCTGGCCACCTCGCTCGGGGCCGAGGCGCTGGTGCTCGTCACCAGCGTGGAGGCCGTGCTCCTCGACTACGGGACACCGCAGCAGCGGGCCGTGCTGGACATCTCCGTCGACGACGCCGAGACGCACCTGGCCGAGGGTCAGTTCCCGGAGGGCAGTATGGGTCCCAAGGTGCGGGCCGGGATCCGCTTCCTGCGCAACGGAGGCGAGGTTTCGGTGATCACCACGCCGGCGCTCGTCTACGCCTCGCTGGAGGGCACGGTGTCGGAGCTCGAGGGTCGCCCGGGGACGAGGATCGTGCGGGTCCGCCCGGTCATCGATCCGTCCGGTGAGCGGCGGTCGTTCGTATGAGCGAGCGGAGGGTGCTGGTCCGGCGCGACCGCTACGTCGACTCGGTCGTCCAGATGTCGGCCAGCCGGGCGATGATGGATCTCGACGGGGTCGAATGGGCGGCGGCGGCCATGGGGACGCCGGCCAACCTCGAGACGCTGGCCGGGCGGGGCTTCGACGTCGACGCCCTCGAGGCCACGGCCAACGACTGTTTCCTGGCTGTGCAGGCGGTGTCGGACGAGGCCGGCGACGCCGCCCTCGACGTCGGCGAAGCGGCGCTGGCCGGCGGCGCGGGTCGCGGCGCCGGCGGTGGCGACGGGTCGCCCGGCACCGGCGGGCCGGAGCGGCCCCGGTCCTTCCGCGAGGCGGTCGAGGCCCTCGGCGGCGCGGCCAACCTGGCCATCGTGTCGGTGCCCGGCGACTACGCCGCCCTCGAGGCCCACAAGGCGTTGTCGGCCGGCCTGCACGTGCTCCTCTTCTCCGACAACGTGAGTCTGGAGGAGGAGGTCGAGTTGAAGGAGCGGGCCGAGGGCGACGGCCTGCTCGTCATGGGCCCCGGCGCCGGCACCGCCATGCTCGGCCGGACCGGCCTCGGCTTCGCCAACGTCGTCGCCGCCGACGGCGACCCCCGACCGGGGGTCGGCGTCGTGGCCGCCGCCGGCACGGGGGCGCAGGAGGTCATGGCGCTCCTCGACCGGGGGGGCGCCCGGGTCACCGCCGTCATCGGCGTCGGCGGGCGCGACCTGTCGGAGACCGTCGGCGGCCGGATGGCCAAGAGCGGGCTGCGGGCACTGGGGGCCGATCCGGGCACCGACGCCGTGCTCCTCGTGTCGAAGCCGCCGTCGGAGGCCGTGGCCCGGGCGGTGCTGGCCGAAGCGGGCGGCAAACCGGCGGTGGCCGCCCTCATCGGCCTGGCCGAAGCGGTCGCCGCCCCCGACGGCGTGCGGCTGGCGTCGACGCTCGAAGGTGGCGTCACCATGCTGCTGGCCGCCCTCGGGCTCCCGCCCATCGACCTCGACGGCGGCCTCCGCGCCGCGGTGACCGACGCCGTCGCCGCCCTCCCCGCCGAGCGCACCCTCGTCCGCGGCCTCTTCTCCGGCGGCACCCTCTGCTACGAGGCGCTGGTGATCCTGTCGGGCATCCTGGGCCCGGTGTACTCCAACACGCCGATCCGCAAAGACTGGGGACTGCCGGCGCCCGACGGCGCCCACGTCTGCCTGGACCTCGGCGAGGAGGAGTTCACCAGGGGCCGCCCCCACCCGATGATCGACCCCGAGGCCCGCATCGAGCACCTGCGGGTCGAGGGAGCACGCGCCGATGTGGCGGTCGTCCTGCTCGACGTCGTCCTCGGCTACGGCGCCCACGACGACCCCGCCGGGCGCCTCGCCCCGGTCTGCGCCGACATCCGGGCCGGCGGGCGGGGGCCGGCCGTCGTCGCCTACGTCCTCGGCACCGACGGCGATCCCCAGGGCCTGGCCGGCCAGCGGGCCGCTCTCGAAGCGGCCGGATGTATCGTCCCGCCCACCGCCGGGCGGGCCGCGCTGGCCGCCGCCGCCCTCGCCGCCCGCCGTCCCGATCTGGTCGAGGAGCCACTCTCGTGACACCGCCCGTGCTGCTCGTCTGCCATTCCACGCGGCCCCGGGGCGGGCTGGTCCACACGTTGTCGCTCGGCGAAGCGCTGCTGGCGCAAGGGATCGACGTCCGGCTCGTGGCCCTCGGCGATCCCGCCGCCGGGCTCTTCCGGCCGACGCCGCTCCCGCATTCGATCGTGGCCGCCCCGCCGCCCGCCCCCACCCTGGAGGAGCGGGTGTTCGACGCCGTCGACGCCCTCGAGGCCGCGCTGGCCGGTCTCTGCCCGTCCGGCGCCGCCGTCCTCCACGCCCAGGACTGCATCGCCGCCCGGGCCGCCTGCCGCATCCGCGACGGACATGTCGGCCCGGCCCGGCCCGGCACGGTCGTGGTCCGGACCGTCCACCACGTCGACGACTTCACCACCCCGGCGCTGATCGAGTGCCAGCAACGGGCCATCCTCGACCCCGACCGGCTGCTGGTCGTCAGTGAGCACTGGCGGGGGCTCCTGGCCGCCGACTACGGCGTCGACACCACCGTCGTCCGCAACGGTGTCGACCCGGACCGCTTCGGCGCCGGCACCCCCGGCGAGCGGGAGCGGTTCCGGACCCGGGCCGGCGCCGGCCCCGACACGTTCCTCGTCCTGACGGTGGGCGGCATCGAACCCCGCAAGGGTTCGGTCACCTTGCTCGAAGCCATGGCCGGCGTCGCCGGCAGCGTCAATGGCTCGGGACCCCGGCCCGTCCTGGCCGTCGTCGGCGGCCACACGTTCTTCGACTACCGCGCCTACCGCGACGGCGCCCTGGCCCGGCTGCCCGAGCTCGGCCTCGTCGAGGGCCGCGACGTCCTGCTCCTCGGCACCGTCAGCGAGGCGGACCTCGGGGCGTGGTACCGGGCCGCCGACGCCTTCGCCTTCCCCTCGGTGAAGGAGGGCTTCGGCCTCGTCGTCCTCGAGGCCCTGGCCGCCGGCCTGCCCGTCGTGGCCACCGACATCCCGGTCTTCGCCGAATACCTGGAGGACGGGCACAGCGCGCTGCTGGTGCCGCCCGGCGACTCCGCCGCCCTGGCCGCCGCCCTCGGCCGCCTGGCCCGCGACCCCGCCCTCCGGCGCCGGCTGGCCGACGGCGGGCGGCCCCTGGTCGACCGCTTCACCTGGGCGGCCAGCGCCGCTGCCCACCGGGAGATCTATGGCTCGGCGGCGGTAGGGTCTCCCGTCTATGAGCACTGAGATCGGGGCCCGGTGAGGGGCCTGAAGGACAAGGTCGTCCTCGTCACCGGGGCCGGCCGGGGGATGGGCCAGGCGATCGCCGAGCGCCTGACGGCCGAAGGCGCCCGGGTGGCCGTCACCGACGTCGACCGGGAAACGGCGCGCACCACCGCCGACGCCCTCGACGGTGCGGCCGGCTTCCGGCTCGACATCACCGACGCCGGCGAGGTGAAGACCCGGGTGGGGGAGATCGTCGCCGCCCTCGGCCCCATCGACGCCCTCGTCAACAACGCCGGGTGGGATCGGCTCGCCCCCTTCCTGGAGACCGACGAGGACCTCTGGGAGCGGCTCATCGACATCAACCTGCGGGGCCCGATCCGCATGACCAAGGCCGTCCTGCCCCAGATGGTGGAGCGGCAGAGTGGCCGCATCGTCAACATCGCCTCCGACGCCGGGCGGGTCGGATCGACCGGCGAGTCCGTCTACTCCGCCTGCAAGGCCGGGATCATCGGATTCGGCAAGACCATCGCCCGGGAGGTGGCCCGCCACGGCATCACGGTCAACGCCATCTGCCCCGGCCCGACGGCCACGCCGCTGCTGGAGTCGATCGTCGGCGAGGGCAACGAGAAGCTGATCGAGTCGCTCAAGCGGGGGATCCCGATGCGGCGCCTCGGCGAGCCGGACGACATCGCCGGCGCGGTGGCCTTCATCGTCTCCGACGACGCCGGCTTCATCACCGGCCAGACGTTGTCGGTGAGCGGCGGCCTGACGATGGCGTAGCCCGGCCTGGGACAGGACCCGGGCCGGCGAGCCGCTCCGGACCGGCCTCAGCCGGGAACGAGAGGCGGAGCTGCCGAGCCGGTTCCGGGCGGCCCCGCCGCCCGGGCCATGAGCCAGCCCCGGGCCCGCTCGGCCCGGGGGTAGCGGTCGACCAGACGCCAGAATTTCCCGCCGTGGCCCGGCACGACCAGGTGGGCCAGCTCGTGGACGATCACGTAGTCGAGCACCCAGCCCGGCTCGCCCACGAGCTTCGACGAGATCCGGATGCTCCCGTCGACGGGGGTGCACGAACCCCAGCGCAGCTCCTGGTTGTCGACCCAGCGGATCGACGTCGGCCGGGGCAGCTCGTAGCGGTCGGCGAGGTGGGCGGCCCGCTCGTCGAGGTCGACGCCGGCGCCGCCGGCGGAGCGCTCCAGCCGGCGGACCATCTCCGCCACCCAGCGCTCCTCCTCGGCCCTGGTCATGGTGGCCGGGATCGTGACCCGGACGACACCGTTGACCCGGCGGGCCTGGACGGTCTTGCGACGGCGGGGGCTCCGGATCACCTCGACGTTCACGGGCCGGAGGGTACCTGCCGCCGCTTACGAAAGGGTGGACTCCCCGTCGTTCGCCATCCGGTCGGGGGGGCGACGGCCGATCAGCCCCCACCCGTCCATCTGGTAGACGACGTCGCCGGCTTCGTCGAGGAGTTCGGTCCGCCCCAGGACCTTGCCCAGGGCGGGCCGGCGGGCCGACGCCTCGGCCACGAGCACGGTGTAGCGGGCCGCCAGCCGCTGCCCGGCCCGGACCGGCTTGCGGAACCGGATGTTCTCCACGCCGGGCGAGCCCTGGGCGTCGGTGTCGTTGAGCAGGTTCTCGACCTGGAGGCGCATCGTGAGCAGCGCCGTCTGCCAGCCGCTGGCGATGAGACCGCCGTAGATGGAGTCCTTGGCTGCCACCGGATCGGTGTGGAACGGCTGCGGATCCCACTGCCGGGCGAAGGCGATGATCTCCTCCTCGGTCAGCGGCGGGACGGTGCCCAGCTCGATGACCTGGCCCTCTGTGAAGTCTTCGAAGTAGCGGATCGCGGCCCCTCCTGTCGGTCTCCTGGAGCGGTCGAGAGTAACTGAGGGTAGGTACCCCTCCCGCTACTGTGTCGCCGACCACGGAGGACCATGATGCGCCGGATCGCGTTGTGCCTGTTCGCTCTCGCCGTCGCCGGAGCCGGCGTCGGCTGCGGAGGAGGCGACAGCGGCCCGCCTCTCACCGCCGACGAGTTCGCCAAGCAGGGCAACGCCATCTGCAAGGCCAACGACGCCAAGCTGGCCGATCAGGGCAAGAACCTCCTGACGGACGCCAACACGACGCCCGATGCGATCACCAAGTTCTACCTGGATCACGCGGTACCGAACGCCCGGGACAAGCTCAAGCAGATCGGCAAGTTGCATCCGCCGACGAAGGACAAGGACAAGGTCAAGAAGATGCTTGCCGCGGGGAAGAAGGGGATCGACGCGGTGGAGAGCGGCCTGAAGAAGCAGGGCACTGCCTACCGGCTGGCCAAAGGAAGTGATCCGCTCAAGGACTTCAACGCTCAGGCCAAGGCCCTCAAGCTGACCGACTGCGCCGGGCCCGACTGAGCCATGAGCGACGAGGCCATCACGGTCTGGTTCAACCCCGCCTGTTCCAAGTGCCGCACGGTGCAGGGGATCCTGGCCGAGCGCGGCGTCGATGCCGACTACGTCCGCTACCTGGACCAGACCCCGGACCGGGCCGATCTCCAGGCGGTGCTGGCCCGGCTCGGCACCGACGACCCCCGCTCGATCATGCGGACGGGCGAGGCGGTCTACAAGAACCTCGGCCTGGCCGGCGCCGACCGGGAGGCGCTGCTGGACGCCATGGTCGCCCACCCCATCCTCATCGAGCGGCCGATCGTGATCCGGGGCGACCGGGCCGTGATCGGCCGGCCGCCGGAGAACGTCCTCGACCTGCTCTGAGCCGGGTCAGCGCTGCCGGTCGGGGTCCATCCGGTTCATCATGATCTCCGCCGCGACCCAGATGGTCTTGGTGAACGGGTAGAACAGAACCGGGAGGATCACCGCCAGCGCCGCCGACGTGACAACCACGAACAACACCGGCGGCCCGTTCCCGTCGCTCAACGCCAGCACGGCGACGTAGAACCAGATCCCGAGGAGCAGGATCGTGGCGGTCAGCCCGATGTTGATGGTCATCGCCCCGAGGAAGTGGCCCTCTTCCGCCCGCCCCTCGAAGTTCAGGTTGCACCTGGGGCAGCACTCCCGCATCGTCCACCAGCTGGTGAAGATGTGCCCGGCCCCGCAGCGGGGGCAGTGACGGAGCGCCGCCCGTCCGAACAGCGTCGGGATGCTCGGGCGCTCGCCCCCTGCGATGTCGGCTGGATTCAGTTCACCCATTGCCCTCGTCGCTCCATCACGTCTTTCAGAACACTCGGCCGGTCCGTCATGATCCCACCGACCCCGAGGTCGAGCAGCCGGTCCATTTCTGCTGGCTCGTCGATGGTCCAGACGTGGACGGGGATACCGCGCCGGGCGGCGGCGTTCACGAACCGGGCGTCGACGAGGGTCCGGTCCTTCCAGCTCAGCGGCACCTGCACGCAGGCGGCGGCGAAAGGCCCGACCGGCACGCCGTAGGCGGCCAGGCGGAGCCGGGCGATGGCCGCCGGGCCCATCGACGTGCACACCGGGCGCCGCAGCGCCCGGCGGATCTGGAGCAGCCGGCGGTCGGAGAAGGCGGCGATGTTCACGCGGTCCCAGGCGTTGGTACGGCGCAGCGCCTCGGCCAGCGGCGCCACGGCGGCGTCCATCTTGGGATCGATGTTGAACCGTGTGTCGGGGAAGGCGTCGAGCAGGGCCTCCATGGTGGTGATCGGCTCGGCTTCGGGCCCCACCTTGGCGTGGCGCACCTCCGACCACGGCCGGTCCTCCAGCCGCCCCTCGAGGTCGGTGACCCGGTCGAGCCGTTCGTCGTGGAAGGCCAGCAGCACGCCGTCGGACGTCACCCGCCCGTCGGTCTCCAGGTACCGGTAGCCCATGGCCACCGCCCGGCCGAAGGCGCCCAGCGTGTTCTCGCCCCCGACCTCCGCCGCTCCTCCCCGATGGGCGAACGGAATGGGATACGGCCAGTCGAGGAACGGGAAGCGGCTGCTCACACTGCGGGTGACATCCCCGTACCCCCGGGCGATGAGGCGGCGAGACGCTCCCGCACCTGGCGCTTGAGCCGGAACAGGATCGCCGACATGCCCCGCAGCCGGAGGCTGGAGATCACCTCGGAGAGCCCGAGATCGTCGTAGAAGTCGTCGGGGGTGCCGAGCACCTCGTCGGCGCTGGCGCCCTCCAACCCCTCGCGGAGAATGCCGGCGAACCCGCGGGTGGTGGGCGCCTCAGCCGGGACGTCGAAGAACAGGTGGACGTGGCGGTCGTCGTCGACCTCGGTGGCGAGGAAGAACGGCGTCTGACACTCCACGACCTGCTCCATCTGGTCCCGGTGGCCGGCCAGATGCTCCGGGAGCGGCGGGACCTTGCGGGAGTACTCGAGCAGCGCCTGGAGCCGCAGGTCCTTCGGGGCACCGGCGAACAGGTCGACGATGCGCTGCAACTTCGGGGGAGTCCCAGAGGTTTCGGAGGCGACGCTGTTCTGGCTGATGCCCCGGTATCGTAACCGGGCTGGGGAGCTTCACCTGCCTCCCCCGACGCACTGTCAGCATCGCCGCCTGCGAAGAGGAGGCCCCATGCCCACCGAGTTCGACCCGTCCCCCGCGCTGGCGGAATACGCCCACCCCGAGATGCTGGTCACGGCCGACTGGGTCGAAGCCCATCTCGACGACGCCGACGTTGTCATCGTGGAATCCGACGAGGACGTCCTGCTCTACGACACCGGCCACATCCCCGGGGCGGTCAAGGTCGACTGGCACACCGAGCTCAACGACCAGACGACCCGGGACTACCTCGACGGCGAGGGCTTCGCCCGGCTCATGGCCGAGAAGGGGATCGGCCGCGACACGACGGTCGTCTTCTACGGCGACAACTTCAACTGGTGGGCGGCCTACGCCCTGTGGGTCTTCAAGCTCTTCGGCCACCCCGACGTCCGCCTGCTCAACGGCGGACGGATGAAGTGGCTGGCCGACGGCCGCCCGACGACGACCGACGTCCCCAAGCGGCCCGAGACCGACTACCCGGTCGTCGAGCGGGACGACTCCGTGATCCGCGCCTACAAGGACGCCGTCCTCGACCACATGGGGGCCGAGAAGCCCATGGTCGACGTGCGCTCACCGGAGGAGTTCCGGGGCGAGAAGACCCACATGCCGGAGTACCCCCAGGAGGGCGTGCTCCGGGGCGGGCACATCCCCGGCGCCCACAGCGTCCCCTGGAAGCGGGCCGCCAATGACGACGGCACGTTCAAGTCCGTGCCGGCACTGAAGGGCATCTACGAGGAAGAGATCGGGCTCAACCCCCACGACGACATCGTCGTCTACTGCCGGATCGGCGAGCGATCGAGCCACACCTGGTTCGTGCTGACCCAGCTGCTCGGCTACCCGACCGTCCGCAACTACGACGGCTCGTGGACGGAGTGGGGGAACTCCGTCCGGGTCCCGATCGAGAAGCCCTGACAAGGGCCCCCGGCGGGCCGGCCGTCCCCCAGCTGCGGCCGGCCCGGTCAGGGACCCTCTTCAAAATGGGGGACGGGGTGGCGGTCCGTCCCCTCAGTGGCGCCCGGCGGGTGGGCTCGGATGCGCCACGCCCAATGAACGCCTCTACCGCCCGCTTATGACGCGCACGGTGGCGGTGATCACTCCCTCCGTGAGAGGCAGGGAGAATGCTTACGCCACACCGGGCGTGTTCAGGGTGGCGTCGCCCGAGACCGTGTCGGGTTCGTCGGCGATCGCCGGGGCCGGCCGGCTGGCGCCGGCGGTGCTGCTCGGGTGGTTGACGGCGTCGATCAGCTTGCGGAGGCGGGCCCAGTGGGTGCGGTCGAACCGCAACCGGATGCGGGCCAGTTGGACATGGTCGTGGTCGGCGATCTCGGCCTGCGACGGCTGGGTCGGCTCGATCCGCCCGCCGGTCAGGATGTCGGCGAAGTCCTCGTTGAGCCGCTCCAGCTCCTCGTCGGACGGGAGGCGGCGGAGCCGGAGGACGAGCGCCCGGTCGACGAAGCGGATCGAGTGGAAGTTGGAGTAGAAGCCCTCGATCTCCCGCACGGCGTCGTCGACGTCGTCGGTGATGTGGACGAGGTCGAGATCGTCGGGCGAGATCAGCCGCCGGGCCAGCAGCTCGTCCTCGACGAACCGCTGCCAGCTGGCCCAGTAGGTGCCGCCCGGGACCTCGAGGAGGACGATGGGGGCGGGGTGCGACTTGCCCGTCTGCACCAAGGTGAGCAGCTCGAAGGCCTCGTCCATCGTGCCGAAACCGCCGGGGAGCAGCACGAAGCCGTGCGACTCCTTGATGAAGGCCAGCTTGCGGGTGAAGAAGTACCGGAAGTTGATGAGCTTCGGGTCGTCGGCGATGAACTGGCTCGTGGCGGCCTCGAACGGGAGGCGGATGTTGACCCCGAAGGAGTTCTCGGTGCCGGCCCCTTCGATGCCGGCCGACATGATGCCCGGACCGGCGCCGGTGATGACCATCCAGTCCCGCTCGGCCATGGCGGCGGCGAAGGCCCGGGCCTGCTCGTAGAGCGGGTCCTCGGGCATCGTCCGGGCCGAGCCGAAGATGGCCACCTTCCGCTGCCCCCGGTACGGCTCGAAGACATGGAATGCGTATCTCATCTCCTTGAGCGCCGAGTTGGCGATCTTGAAGTCGCCCCGGGCGGCGGCGTCGCCGGCCATCCGCAGGGCGGACACGATCATCTCGAAGACGAGGTCGACGTGCTCGACGGCGCCCGCCCGGGTGACGAGCTCGGCGACGGCGGCGTCGAGCTCCGGGTCGCCTGTCCGGTAGCGGGGGAGTCGCTCCATAGCAGGAAGAGTATGGGGCTTCGGCCGCCGGGAAGGCGCGAAATGTTCGGCGAACCGGTAACGGAACGCGAACTGCTGCCGATTTTTCGTCCGTGGCCCATTGTGACGAGCACTACGACACCGACGCCGTGGCGGTCTGCCGGGACTGCCGCCGGCGCACGTGTGCGCCCTGCCAGGTGGAGGTCCGGCGTCTGGGGACGCTGTGCACGCACTGCGCCCTGGTTCGGGCCGGCGTGCGCAGGCGTTAGCGGCAGGCCCGGGTGACGATCTCGTAGACGACCTCGCAGCCCTTCCGCAGGCCATCGAGGGGGATCCGCTCGTCGATGCCGTGGAAGGTAGCGACCTCGGCGTTGGACAGCATGACCGGCACGAGCCCGTAGGCGTCGGCCCCCTGCTGGCGGAAGTAGCGGGAGTCGGTGAAGGCCGGGCACAGCACCGGGGCGAAAGCCGCCTCGGGGAAGGCCTCGGTGCACACCGCCTCCAGGAGGGGGAGGAGCGGGCCCTCCGACACGCCGCACGGCCCGTCGGAGAAGAGGATCTCGCACCGGACGTCGAAGCGGGCCATCCGCGCCGACAGGCGGCCGAAGAACTCCTCCGGGTCCGTTTCGGGCACCAGGCGGCAGTCGAGGGTGGCCGAGGCGGCGCCGGGGACGACGTTCTCCTTGTAGCCCGCCTCCAGCTTCGTCATCGAGATCACGTCGCCGAGGAGCGAGCGCTGGTAGCGGGGGAGCCGTCGGGCCAGGGCCGGCAGCGCCCGGCGGGCCTCCGGCCGCAGGATCGCTTCGATCGCCGTGCGCCGGGGCGCCGACGCCCGGGCGGCCAGCGCCCGGAAGGTCCGCTCCACGAGTGGCGAGATGGACAGCGCCGGCGGGTGGGCGGCGAGGTCGCCGAGGGCGGCCAGCAGCTTGCCGATGGCCGGGTCGTCGGGCGGCATCGAGCCGTGGCCGGGCTGCCCCCGGGCAGTGAGCTTCACCCACAGGAGCGCCTTCTCGGACAGGGCGCAGGCCATCATCGGCGGCTTCGTCTCGGTCAGGCCGTAGCCGCCCTCGTTGATGACGTCCCGGCAGGTCACCAATTCGGGGTGGTGCTTGGTCAGCCAGGCCGCGCCCATCACGCCGCCGGCCTCCTCGTCGGCCACGGCCACGAACACGACGTCGCGCTCCAGGGCCACCTGCTCCCGGGCCAGGATGAGGACGGTCATGAGCTGCATGACGCCCATGCTCTTCATGTCGATGGCGCCCCGCCCCCACAGGTAGCCGTCGTGGATCTCGGCGCCGAAGGGGTCGACCGACCATTCGGACGGGTCGGCCGGCACCACGTCGAGGTGGTGGAGCAGGCACAGTGCGCCGCCGGGGTCCCGGGCCCGCCCGGGCAGCCGGGCGATCA
The DNA here is from genome assembly GCA_030838785.1 of Actinomycetota bacterium. Classification (GTDB taxonomy): domain Bacteria; phylum Actinomycetota; class Acidimicrobiia; order IMCC26256; family BP-133; genus BP-133. Next base: position 12,246 of record JAUZEY010000136.1, read on the forward strand.
GGTTGCCCCGGCCGGGGGCGCTCTCCAGCGTGGTCGTCTCGAGCCCCGCCTCCCGAAGGATGGCGGCCAGGAAGTCGGCGGCGGGCGTCTCGTTGCCGGGCGGGTTGGTGGTGTCGATGCGGAGGTACTGGCGGGTGATCTCGACGGCCTCGTCGCCCAGCTTCTTCCAGTCGGGCGGGGCCGGCATCAGAGCGCCAGCCCCCGGGCGGCGGCCAGGGCGGCCAGCGACGTCTGGGGCCGGGCGCCGGTGTGGCTGATGACCTCGGCCGCGGCCAGGGCGCCGAGCCGGAGGCAGTCGGCCAGCGGCCGTTCCCGGGCCAGACCGAGGAGGAAGCCGGCCGCGAACAGGTCGCCGGCGCCGGTGGTGTCCTTCACGGAGGTCACGGGCTCGGCCGGGACGCTCACGGTGTCCTTCCCGTCGGAGGCGACCGCGCCGGCCGCCCCCCGGGTGAGGGCCACGACCGGGCACGTCTTGGTCAGGGCCATGAGCGCCGCCTCGACGTCGGTCTCGCCCGTCATCTCCAGGGCCTCGGACTCGTTCCCGAGGAGGACGTCGACGCTGGGCAGCAGCTCGGTGAAGGCGTCGCGCTGGAGCTGGACCCAGAACGGGTCGGACAGCGTGAGGGCCACCCGCCGCCCCGCCCGGTGGGCGGCGCCGGCGGCGGCCGTCAGCGCCCCCTCGGCACTCGGCAGGCCGACGAGGTAGCCCTCGACGTAGGTGATGCGGGCCGAGGCCACCAGCGCCTCGTCGACGTCGCCGGCGGCGAGCTCCCCGGCCACCCCGAGATAGGTGTTCATCGTCCGCTCGGCGTCGGGGGTGACGAGGATGAGGGAGCGGGCCGTGGGCGGCCCCGACGTGCCGCGCGGCGTCGTGTAGACGACGCCGGTGGAGCGCAGGTCGTGGGCGAAGATGTCGCCGAGGGCGTCGTCGCGGACCTTCCCGACGAAGGCCGCCGCGCCGCCCAGGGAGGCGACGCCGGCCGCGGTGTTGGCCGCCGATCCGCCCGACACCTCGACTCCGGGCGGCATGCTCTCGTAGATGGCCGCCGACCGCGCCAGGTCGACCAGCGTCATCGTGCCCTTGGCCAGACCGTGGGTGGCGACGAGGGCGTCGTCGACATGGGCCAGCACGTCCACGATCGCCGATCCGACCGTGACGACATCGAGGGTGGGAGCGGGGGCATCCATCCCCGGACGCTACCCCGCAGTGCACTACGTCGTGATCTCGTCCTTGCGCTTGTCGAGGGCGGCGATGAAGTCGTGGTAGGAGCGGGCGAAGGCGCCGACGCCCTCCCGCTCGATGGTCAGCGTCAGGTCGTCGTAGTCGACGCCGGACGCGGCCAGCCCGTCGATCACGGCCCGGGCCTCGTCGATGTTGCGTTCCACCGTGTCCGGTTCCGGGTGGCCGTGGTCCCGGTAGGCCTCGATGGATGCCGGGGCCATGGTGTTGACCGTGTTCCGCCCGATGAGCTCGTCGATGTAGAGGGTGTCGGGATAGTCCGGGTTCTTGGTCGACGTCGACGCCCACAGCGGCCGCTGGACCTTGGCGCCCTGCGCCGCCAGCGTGTCCCACCGGGCCCCGGAGTGCCGCTCCTGGAACAGCTGGTAGGCCAGCTTGGCATTGGCCACGGCCACCTTCCCCCGCAGAGGATGGCCCGCCGGCAGGCGCCGGTCGGCCTCGGTGTCGACCCGGGACACGAAGAACGACGCCACCGAGTTCACCCTCGACAGGTCCCCCCCGGCGGCGGCGAGCCGTTCCAGGCCACTCAGGTAGGCCTCGATCACCTCGCCGTAGCGGACCAGGGAGAAGATGAGCGTCACGTTGATGTTGCGGCCCTCGGTGATCATCGCCTCCACGGCCGGGACACCCTCCGGCGTGGCCGGGATCTTCACCATCACGTTCGGCCGGTTCAGGCGCCCGTGGAGCTCCCGGGCCTGGGTCACGGTGGCCTCGGTGTCGGCGGCCAGCTCCGGCGACACCTCGATGGAGACGAACCCGTCGGCCCCGCCGGTGGCGTCGTGGGTCGGGCCGAGGATGTCGGCCGCCGTGCCGACGTCGGCCACCAGCAGCTCCCAGCCGATCTGCTCACTGGGCAAGCCCTGTCCCGCCAGCTGCCGGATGACGTCGTCGTACTCGTTGCCGGCCGAGATCGCCTTCTCGAAGATCGTCGGGTTCGAGGTCACGCCCCGGATCCCGTCCTCCTCGATCATCCGGGCCAGGTCGCCGCTCTCCAGGAGGGAGCGCCGGATGTTGTCGTACCAGGGGCTCTGCCCGTAGTCGTTGAGCCGGGCGATGGGTGACGACGCTGTCATGGCTGCTCCGTCCTCTCTCCGGTGGCACCCCCGAGGCCGGGAGGCTCACCGGTGCTGTCGGCTGGCCGCCACCCGCCGGTGGCGAGCAGGGCGAGCGCCCGGTCGGCGACGTTCTCAGCGGTGAAGCCGAGGTTCTTCAGGGCGACGTCGCCGGGAGCCGACGCTCCGAAACGGTCGAGGCCGACCACGTCGTCGGCAAAGCGTTCCCACCCGAAGGTAGCGGCAGCCTCGACGGCCAGCGTCGGGACGCGGCGGGGGAGCGTAACGGCGCGCTCCTCGGGCGAATTGAGCTCGAAGAGCTCCCAGCACGGCATCGACACCACCCGGGCGGAGACACCCTGCGAGGTCAGCAGCTTGTGCGCTGCGACACAGACGGACACCTCCGAACCCGTCCCGACGAGGACGAGGTCGATGTCGGGCCCGGGCTCGTCGACGAGGACGTAGGCGCCCCGGGCGACGCCGGCCTCCGCCCGCTCCGCCGTCCCCTCGAGGACGGGCAGCTTCTGGCGGGAGAGGATGAAGGCGCTCGGCCCGTCGGAGTTGACGTGGATCCGCCAGCACTGCGCCGTCTCGTTGGCGTCGGCGGGCCGGATGACCCTCAGGGAGGGGATCGCCCGGAGCGACGCCAGGTGCTCGATCGGCTGGTGCGTCGGCCCGTCCTCGCCGAGGCCGACGGAGTCGTGCGACCACACGAAGCAGGTACGGGCCTGCTCCAGGGCCGCCAGGCGAACGGCGCCCCGCATGTAGTCGGAGAAGATCAGGAACGTCCCGCCGAAGGGCAGGGCGCCACCGTGGAGGGCCATCCCGTTCATGGCCGAACCCATGCCGTGTTCCCGGACGCCGAAATAGATCTGGCGCCCCTTGCGGTCCTCGGGGGAGAAGACCCCGAAGCCGCCCAGCTTGGTGCCGGTATTGCCGGTCAGGTCAGCGCCGCCGCCGATCAGGCTGGGCACGAGCCCGGCGATGGCGCCGAGGGCGTCGGCGCAGGCGGCCCGGGTGGCCACCTGCTCCCCGGCCGGCCACGACGGCAGCTTCTGCTCCCAGCCGGCGCGGCCCCGCCCGGCCAGGCAGAGCTCGTACTCCTCGGCCCGCTCCGGCTCTTCCGTCCGGATCCGCCCCAGCCGCTGGCTCCAGGCCTCGCGTTCCCGGGCGCCCCGCCGCCCCGCCTCCCGGTAGAGGTCGAGCACGTCGTCGGGGACCCAGAAGTCCTCGGCCGGCATGCCGAGGATCTCCTTGACCCGGGCGATCTCGTCGGCGCCGAGCGGCTCGCCGTGGGCCTTGGGCGAGTCGGTGAAGTTGGGGGACGGGTAGCCGATGTGGCTCCGCAGGATGATGAGGCTGGGTCGCTCCTCTTCGGCGATTCCCTCCCGGAGGGCCGCTTCGAGGGCGTCGGTGTCCTCGGCCACCTCGCCGGCGTGGACGACGTGCCAGCCGTAGGCCTCGAACCGCTTCCCGGCGTCGTCGGTGAGGGCGATCTCGGTCGTGCCGTCGATCGTGATGTGGTTGTCGTCGTAGACGTAGACGAGGCGGCCGAGCTTGAGGTGCCCCGCCAGCGAGCCGGCCTCGTGGCTGATCCCCTCCGACAGGTCACCGTCGGAGCAGATGGCGAAGATGCGGTGGTCGCACAGGTCGGCCCCGAACCGGGCCCGGAGGTTGGCTTCGGCGATGGCCATGCCGACCCCGTTGGCGAACCCCTGGCCGAGCGGGCCGGTCGTCACCTCGATACCGGGGGCGTGTCCGTGCTCGGGGTGGCCGGCGGTGCGGGACCCCCACTGGCGGAACTGCTTGATGTCGTCGAGCTCGAGCCCGAACCCCGTCAGGTAGAGCATCGAGTAGAGGAGCATCGAGGCGTGCCCGGCGGAGAGGATGAACCGGTCGCGGTCGGGCCACCCGGGCTCGGTGGCGTCGTATCGCATGATCCTCGTGTGGAGGACGTGAGCCAGCGGCGCGAGGGCCATGGCCGTCCCCGGGTGGCCCGAATTGGCCTTCTGTACGGCGTCCATCGCCAGGCCCCGGATGACGTTGATGGCCTTGCTCTCGAGGTCGTTCGCCATGCGCTGAGTTCCTTCCACGTGGCCGGATCGGCCAGCCTATCGGCCGGTTGCTTCTCGCCCTCCTCCGTGGCTACCCGTTCGCACCCGCGTCACACATCCCCCCACCGTGGTTTTCCGGGGGGTCGGCGGAGCCCCCCGAGTGCGAGGTGTTCAGGAGGTGAAGAGGGCGAGGCTGGCCGTGAAGCCGTGGAGGAAGTTGCGGGTGCCGACCGGGCCCAGTTCCCCGGCGCAGAAGCACCCCGCCAGGGGGAGTGGGCCGAGGAGCTGGTCGACGACGCCGGCGTCGTGGTCGGCCTCGCCGAAGAGCCGCTGGCCCCGGCCGTTGCAGGTGAAGAGGATGGCGGCGTCCGCCTCGGCCGAGGTGAGGAGGTCCCGCAGGTCCTCGTCGGCCGAGCCGGCGTCGCGGACCTGGAACTGCACCGTCCGCCCGACCGGGACGTTGTCGCCCACGGCGATGGCGCCGCTGCGCTGGTCGGCGCCGACGACCCCCCGCACGAGGAAGTCGCCCCGGCTGAACTCGAGCCGGGTCTCGTCGACGACGCAGCCGATCTGCAGGCCCCGCCGCATCAGCTCCCGCTCCTCGTCGTTGGCGGCGGTGGCCGTCTCCTGGAGCCGCTGGAGGGCCGTCTTCCCGCCCAGCTCGAGGATGAAGTTCCGGTCCGACCGGGTGACCACGTAGGGCTTGCCCACCGGCCGGCAGCCCTGGGAGACCACGGTCCGGATCTCGACGCCACCGCTCAGCACGACCCCGACGGCGCCGGAGTCGGTGATCTGGTCGTCGAGCACCAGCCGGTTGCCGCCGGCCTGCATGGCCGCCGAGGCCAGCCCGCCGATGATCTGGAGCTTCGGGAGGTCCTCGTTGACCCGGTCGAGGAAGGCGTCGGCCGGGAAGGTGAACGGGTCGGCCAGCAGCAGCATCGTGCCGTCGGGGTGGTCGGGCCAGCCGACCAGCGACGGCCCGTCCGGCGTCGGTACGACCTCGAGGCGGACGGGCGTCAGCAGCGTGGCCGGCAGCCGGGCGGCGAAGAGGGAGAGGGCGGGGGAGTCCTCCACCTCGCGGCCGCCGCCGATCACCGCCCCGGCGGCGCCGCCGAGCAGCACCGTCGGGTCGAGGAGGCCCCGGATGGAGGAGGCGACGTCCTCCATGGCCCCGATGTGGTGGGGCGAGGCGAACAGCATCACCAGGTCGGGCCGCTCGTCGCCGAGCCCGTCGAGCACCTGCCCGACGGCTTCCCCCACGGCCTGGCTGGGGATGGGGTGCTCCGACAGGCCCTGGGCGAACACGCTCACGGCGCGCAGCGTACCGGGATCTGGACTACTGGTCGTAGGCCCGGTGCATGGTCTCGATGTCCCAGGTCTCGAGTGTGCGCTGCTCGGCCCGCCACTGGCCCTGGCCCGAGCACATCGTGGCCTGCGGCGGGAACTCGCCGCTGGCCTCCACGCACTTGGCTTGGGCCGAGGCGGAGTCGGTCCGGTTGACCGGGATGTTGTCGATCTGGTCGAGCGTCTGAGGGTGGTAGAAGACGAGGGAGTGACCCAGTTCGTGGGTCATCGTCGAGCCGAAGTCGACCGTGGGGGTGCACAGCCCGGGGTTGAAGGCCCGGAAGGTGCTCCCGCCGCAGTTCTGCCAGTTGGTCGTGGAGTTGTCGTCGCCGGTGAACCAGTCGTTGCGGGGGGCGATCCGGATCTGGACGGCCTGCATGCCGAAGGCGGCGGGCCGCCGGTCGGGGCAGACACCGATGTTGGTGGTGAAGCCGGCGTCGCCGGCCCGCTCCAGGTACGTCTCACCGAGCACCTCGCTGGTGTCGGTGCCCTCCAGCGCCCGGTACTGGACGACGATGTCGCCTGCGCCGTCGCCGACGCGGACGACGTCACCGCCGCGGCGGGAGGTGCGGAGCACTCCGTCCCACCGGACGATCGCCTCGTTGAGCCGGTCGGATGCCCCGGCGGGGAGGGGGAAGGCCGGGTCGACCGCGACCGTGATGGTCTTGCCGGCCGGCCACAGGCAGCTGCTCCAGCCGAGCTTGGTGTCGGGGATCGTTCCGGCGCTGGCGGCCGACACGGGGAGGGCCAGACCGGCCAGGACCAGGAACGCGACGACCCACTTCCGGGCGGCGGAACGGCGTCGAGAAGGATCCATACGATGAGCTAACGACCGGAACGTCCCGTCATGACGGGAAATGTCGGAATTTGGCGACAAAAGTCGGGTCTGCGCCGTCTGCACCGCTCTTCGTCGCCTTTCCGTTACGAACCGTTCTCTTCAGCGGCTCACGCCGCCCTGTTGGGGGGACACCCCCCGGCCCCGTGGACGACGATCACGTCGACCGATGCGGGCCCGTGGACGCCGACGGTGAGGACGAGCTCGAGGTCGGCGGACCGGGACGGGCCGCTGACCCAGACGAGGTTGGACGGCAGATCACCGCAGCGACGGAGGGCCTCGGCCAGGTCTTCCACCATGGTGCCCTGGAACACGAGGCAGATGTGCGCGGGCGGCACGAGGCTCGTCGACCGGGGCGCCCCCGGCCCGCAGGCGATGCCCACGGACCCGCTGGCGGCGACGCCGGCCACAGCCCCGGTCACGCCCACCCCCGCCTCGGCCAGCCGCTCCCGCCAGAACACGTCATCCGGCGCGAGCACCTCCAGCCCCGCCTCCGCCAGCCGCTCCGCCACCGCCAGCTTCGCCATGACCGGATCCCCGGTGGACACGGCGACCGCCGCTCCTCCCGCCCGCTCCCGGCAAAGGGAGACGAGGAGGTCGAGCGCCCGCTCGACCGGGAGCGGGCCGTGGGCCGTGCCGCCGACGGCCCCCAGGACCTCGGTAAACCGCTCGACCAGGTCGCCACTCACCCCTGGACCTCCCTCCATCCGGTCCGGCGTCCGCCCGCCCTCCTTGAACCGAGCGCACTCACCAGCCCTCCTCCTCCCGGTGAGCGAGGTGCTGGCGGAAGGAGTGGGCGGCGGGCAGCGGGATATCCCGGCCCTCTCCCCACCCCTTGACCAGCGGGGTCCGTCGGATCAGCGCGGGCGGGGCGATCCGGCTCAGGCGGCGGGCGGCGGCGGCGCTCAGGC
>JAUZEY010000151.1 GCA_030838785.1 Actinomycetota bacterium
CCTCGGCGAGGTAGACGCAGAACGTCTTGTTGTCGGCCACGTAGCTGTGCTCCCACTGCACCCGGGGGGCGAGTTGGGAGAGGGCGGAGTTCGACGTCGTGGCCGCACCGGACAGGTCCGCCTCCGACGCCGCGCCGATGTTCGGAATCTCTCGCTCGATGACGTAGCGCTTCAAGGCCATGGCGGGGCCTCCTCTCAGGTCGGGTTGCAGTATCGCGCACGGGCCGGCGGGAGGCTGGACGTCGGCGGTAGTTTCTCGATACGATCCATAGAAACCCCGTCTGGAAGGGAGCGTGGCTCCGTGACCGACACGCAGTTGGCTCAGCCTCACGCGCCCGCCGGTCTGCCGCCGCTGGCGGTCCTGGAACGGATGTACGAGGTCATGCGGACGGTGACCGTGACCGACGAGCGGGCCCGGGCCGAAGCCAAGGCGGGACGGATGCCGGCCGCCTTCTATCCGGTCCGGGGGCTCGAAGGCGTGTGCGCCGCGCTGGGGGCGGTCCTCACGCCCGACGATCACCTGGTGTCGACGTACCGGAACCTGGCCGACACTGTGGCCAAGGGCGTGCCCCTGCGGGCGGTCATCGCCGAACTGCACGGGCGGGTGCCGGGCTCGTCGAAGGGCAAGGGCGGCACCATGCATATGCACCACGACCCGTCGGGGCTGATGGCCACCACCGGGATCGTCGGCTCCGGTCTGCCCATCGCCGCCGGACTGGCGCTCGGGGCCCAGCTCGACGGCGGGGGTCGGGCGGTGGCCGTCACGTTCGGGGACGGGGCCACGTCCATCGGCGCCTACCACGAGGCCATGAACCTGGCCGCCCTGTGGCACCTGCCGCTGGTGTTCGTGTGCCAGAACAACATGTGGGCCGAGCACACGCCCATCGCCGCCTATGCGCCGTCGACGGCGCTGGCCGAGCGGGCCGCGGCCTACAACATGGCGGCGGACGCGGTCGACGGGTTCGATCCCATCGAGACGTGGCGGGTGCTGGGCGCAGCGGTGGCCCGGGCCCGCGCCGGTGAGGGGCCGACCTTCGTCGAGTGCCGCACCTACCGGCTGGTGGGCCACACCAGCTCGGCCGACTACTCCTACATGCCCCCGGCGGAGCTGGACGCGGCGCTGGCCCGCGACCCCGCCCCCACCTTCCGGGCCTGGCTGGCGGACGGCGACCACGTGGCGCCGGCCCGGCTCGACGAGATCGACAAAGCGGTCGACACCGGCGTCGACGACGCCTTCGACTTCGCCCAGTCGGCCCCCCATCCCGAGCCCGGCGCGATCTACGACGACGTCTTCGCCGACCGGACCTGGGTGGAGGGACGATGACCGCGACCGGCGACCTGTCGCCCGACCGAGCCCCGGAGATGGCCCGATGACCCTCACCAGCGACGTCGACCTGTCCGGCGCCGAGACGGCAGAGATGACGACGGCCGTGGCCATGAACTCGGCCCTCGACCTGGCCCTGGCCGCCGACCCCAGGGTCCTCCTGCTGGGCGAGGACATCGCCGACCCGTCCGGCGGGGTGTTCAAGGTGACCAGGGGCCTGTCGACCCGGCACGGCACCAGCCGGGTGCGGGACACCCCCATTGCCGAGCAGTCCATCCTGGGGGCCGCCATCGGCGCCGCCCTGGCCGGCTACCGGCCGGTGGCCGAGGTCATGTTCTTCGACTTCGTCACCGTGGCCATGGACCAGCTCGTGAACCACGCGGCCAAGTTCCGCTACCTGTCGGGCGGGCAGCACCCCGTCCCCATCACGGTGCGGACCGTGGTCGGCAACAGCCGGTTCGGGGCCCAGCACTCCCAGTCGCTGGAGGCGTGGTTCATGCACACGCCGGGGATCAAGGTGGCGTTCCCCTCCACGCCGTCCGACGCCAAGGGGCTGCTGGCCTCCTGCGTGTTCGACGACGACCCCTGCCTGTTCATCGAGCACGTCGCGCTGCACTACTCCCAGAAGGAGCCGGTTCCGACCGGCGAGCACCGGGTGCCGCTCGGGCAGGCGGCGGTGCGCCGGGCCGGCGACGACGTGACCGTCATCTCCTACGGCGCTCAGATGCCCGGCGTCCTCGCCGCCGCCGACACCCTGGCCGGGGAAGGGATCTCGGCCGAGGTCGTCGATCTGCGCACGCTGGTGCCGCTCGACTTCCCCACCGTGCTGGCCTCGGTGGCCCGGACCCGGCGGGCGGTCGTCGTCCACGGCGCCACCCGCTTCGCCGGGCCGGGGGCGGAGATCGCCGCCACCATCACCGAGGAGCTCTTCGAGGAGCTCGCCCATCCGGTCACCCGCCTGGGCGCCCGCTACGTCCCCACGCCGTTCCTGGCCTCGGGCCTGGAGCCGCTGCCGGTGGCGGCCGACGTCGTCGGGGCCGTCCGCCGCCTGGCGTCGTCGTAGCCCCCGGACGGCCGGGAAACGTTGCCCGCCCAACCCGTCGCCGACGGCCTCTTCACCTGGCCCGCCGACCAGCCCCGCCTCATCGGGAGCCGGTGCCGGGAGTGCGGTGTCGTGACCTTCCCGGCCCAGCGCTCCTGCCCCCGCTGCACCTCCGTCGATGTCGAGGAACGCCTCCTGGGGCGGACGGGCACGCTCTACACCTGGACGGTGCAGGGCTTCCGGCCCAAGCCGCCCTACGCCGGCCCCGAGGAGTTCGAGCCCTACGGGGTCGGCTACGTCGAGCTGCCGGGCGAGGTGCTGGTGGAGACCCGCCTGACGGTGGCCGACCCCGACCGGCTGCGGATCGGCATGGCCGTCGAACTCGTCATCGTGCCCTTCGGGGACCAGGTGACCTACGCCTTTGCTCCGAGCGAAGGCGACGCCGTGGACGCGAGCCGGGCGTGAGCGCGCCGGAGGTCGCCATCGTCGGGATCGGCATCCACCCCTTCGGGCGCCACGACGGGGTGTCGGGCCGGGCCATGGGGGTGCACGCCGTCCGGGAGGCGCTCGGTGACGCCGGCGTCGGATGGTCCGACGTGGATTTCGCCTTCGGCGGCTCCAGGGACGGCGGCAACGCCGACGCCATGGTGGCCGACCTCGGCCTCACCGGCCTCCCGTTCGTCAACGTGCGCAACGGTTGCGCCACCGGCGGCTCGGCGCTGGTGGCGGCCTCCAACGCCATCCGGGCCGGCGCCGGCGACCTCGGGGTGGTGGTCGGGTTCGACAAGCACGCGCCGGGCGCCTTCGGCTCCGATCCCGCCGCCTACGGCCTCGGGGCGTGGTACGGCGAGACGGGCCTGATGGTCACCACCCAGTTCTTCGCCCTGAAGATCCAGCGTTACATGCACGACCACGACATCACCGGCGCGGCCCTGGCCAGGGTGGCGGCCAAGGCCTTCCGCAACGGCGCCCGCAACCCCAACGCCTGGCGGCGCAGGCCCTTGTCGGAGGAGGAGATCCTGGCCGCCCCGATGATCGCCCACCCCCTGACGCAGTACATGTTCTGCTCGCCGGGGGAGGGTGGCGTGGCCCTGGTGCTGGCCCGGGCCGACCAGGCGTCGCGCTACTGCGACCGGCCCGTCCACCTTCGCTCGGCCGTGATCCGCACCCGGCGCTTCGGGTCCTTCGAGGTGTTCAGCCCCGGGCTGGCGCTGGAGCGGGCCGACTCGCCGAGCGTCGACGCCGCCCGGGCCGCCTTCGCCCAGGCCGGCATCGGCCCCGAGGAGGTGGCCGTGGCCCAGGTGCAGGACACCGAGGCCGGCGCCGAGATCGTGCACCTCGCCGAATGCGGCCTGTGCAAGGACGGCGAGCAGGAGGAGTGGCTGGCCCGGGGCGTCACCGACATCGACGGCGCGCTGCCGGTCAACACCGACGGCGGCTGCCTGGCCAACGGCGAACCGATCGGCGCATCCGGGCTGCGCCAGGTCTACGAGGTGGTGGCCCAGCTCCGGGGCCGGGCCGGCGAGCGGCAGGTGCCGGGCGACCCCCGGGTCGGCTTCACCCACGTGTACGGCGCTCCCGGCATCAGCGCCTGCACCGTTCTCAGCCGCTGAAACCCGACGAGTACCTTCTGCGCCATGGCCGACAACCCCTTCCCCGACCTCGACACCTGGCGGAAGACCGTGCGCGGCTGGCTGGAGCAGCACGCCGACTCCCGATCCGGCGGGCAGCTCAGTTCCCGGCCGGGGGCTCCGTTCGCCGATCGCCCGTGGGGTGAGGGCTCCGACTCGGTGGCCGTGTTCCACAACCTCTCGACCGCCGAGGAGCTGGCCATCCTGCGGGCCAACCAGGCCTGGCAGCAGGCCAAGGACGACGCCGGCTACGCCGCCGTCGGCTGGCCGCAGGAGTGGGGCGGGGCGGGCCTGTCGGCCGAGCACGCCCAGGTCTTCGCCGAGGAGGAGGCCGCCTTCGTCACTCCCCCGGGGGCCGAGCTGTTCAGCGTGACCGTCCGGCTCGTGGCTCCCACCGTGGCCACCTTCGGCACCGCCGAGCAGCAGGACCGCTTCCTGCGACCCCTGCGGCGGGCCGAGGTGCTGGCCTGCCAGCTGTTCAGCGAGCCGGGCGCCGGGAGCGACCTGGCCAACCTGTCGTGCCGGGCGGTCCGGGACGGCGACGAGTGGGTCGTCAACGGGCAGAAGGTGTGGACGTCGGGGGCGCCCCATGCCGCCTTCGGGGAGCTGATCGCCCGCACCGACCCCGATGTGCCCAAGCACCGGGGTCTGACCGCCTTCCTGGTTCCTCTCGACCGGCCGGGCGTGGAGATCAGACCCATCCGGCAGATGAGCGGCGGGACCAGCTTCAGCGAGGTGTTCTTCTCCGACGTCCGCATCCCCGACGGCCTCCGCCTCGGCGAGATCGGCGACGGGTGGCGGGTGGCCCTCGCCACGCTGGGCTTCGAGCGCAGCCACGCCGGTTCGTCACGGCGCCGGCCCGGGGGCTCGTGGGAGCAGCTGGCCGCCGCCGCCCGGCACTTCGGCCGGGCCGGCGACCCTTCGGTGCGCCAGGGCCTGGCCGACGTCTACATCGGCGCCACCCTGTTGCGGCTCAACGCCGAACGGGCCGCCGCCGCCGCCCGGGCCGGCCACGCGCCGGGGCCGGAGGGCTCGATCGGCAAGCTGGCCTGGACCCTGCACATGACCCGCCTGACGGCCGTGGCCACCGAGGTCCTCGGCGCCCGCCTGGTCGCCGACACCGGCGAGTGGGGCGCCTACGCCTGGAGCGAGCACGTCCTCGGCGCCCCCGGCTACCGGATCGCCGGCGGCAGCGACGAGATCCAGCGGAACATCATCGCCGAACGGGTGCTGGGCCTTCCGGCCGAGCCCCGGATGGACAAGGACGTCCCCTTCCGGGACCTGCGCCGCTGACCGCCGGTTTCGGCGTTCATTTACGACACCCGTCCGTCCGAAAAGAACGCCGGATCCAGGGCGGCCGGTGACGGCGCCCGTAGAGTGAGGTCATGAGTGCCACCAGGCGACGCCCGGGGCGGCCGGCCGGCTCTGACGCCGGCGACACCCGGGCCGGGCTGTTGGCCGCCGCCCGCACGGTCTTCTCCGAGCGGGGCTACGCCGGGGCCGGTATCGCCGAGATCGTGGCCCGGGCCGGGGTCAGCGCCCCGGTGCTCTACCACCACTTCGCCGGCAAGGCCGACCTGTACCGGGCGGTGGCGGCCGACGTCTACGACGAGGTGCTGGGCGCCCTGGAGGCCGCGGCCGGCAGCGGCGGTGCGTTCGTCGAGCGGCTCGACGCCGTCCTGGCCGCGGCCGCCGAGCTCAACGAGGCCGACCCGACCATCGCCGGCTTCGCCACCGCCATGCCCGCCGACCTGCGCCTGACCGCCGATCTGGCCCCGGTGCGGGAGGAGATGGGCCGGGTGCGGGCCTTCTTCCTCGCCCTCGCCGCCGCGTGCCCCGACGTCCCCCGACACCGGCGGGCAGCGGTGGCCGACGCCTGCGCCACCCTCATCGCCGGTCTCAGCCGGGCCGGGGCCATCCAGTCGTCACAGGCCGAGTTCCGCCGGACGGTCGAGTCGCTCCGCCTCCTCGTCCGGGGCGAGCTGTTCTGACTTCGCGGTTCTGACCCGCCCCGCAACTGGCGTTCCTTTTCCGGGATACTGCGGAAATCGAACGCCGGAATGCGGCGACCGGCTGGCTCGGCGCAGCGCGTTCGTTTACCGGCCGAATCGGTGATCGGGCGGGATCCTCGGGTAGTGGAGGCTGGCTACTCCTTGGCCAGGCCCTCGGACCGGATGCGGTCGGCGAAGCACTCCAGCCACACGAACCCGTTGGTCACCGTGCGGGTGTCGCCGACCCGGCGCATCAGGCCGGACTGGGCCCGGTAGCCGGCCCAGCGGGCCTTGTTGAAGTGGACCATGCGGCCGGCCGGCTCGGCGGTGAACTCCCATTCGTGTTCGCCGGTGCTGTAGCGGGCGGAGGCCACGTAGTCCTGGTCGTCGAGGACGAAGGTGCTCGTGAAGTCGCCGGTGGTGGCGACGGCGCCATTGGGGGTGGGGCCAGCGTTGCCCGCCACCATGCAGGCGCCGATCCCGCCGGTGCCGCGCACGATGTGGCCCCACTCGTGGGTGCCGTCCTCGTAGTGGTTGGAGAAGACGTTCCAGGCCACCTGGCGCTGCGTGTAGAAGGGCTGCTCCTTCCACTCGCCCCGCTCCCGCCAGTAGCCGTGGTCGAACCAGATGATGCCCGAGACGGCTTCGCCCAGCACGGTCCCGGTCATCCAGAAGGCCCGGGTGATGTACATGAACGGCCACTCCCGGTCGACGCCGAAGAAGTGCATGCCGGGGCCGAGGGCCCGTCCGCTCAGGTCGCAGAGCTCGCCCTCGGCCCACACCAGCGTGTCGTCGGTCACGTCGAGGTGGAAGGACTGCTCGTCGGGCGGAGCGAGGTCGCCGAGCTTGGCCATCAGGTGATCGCGGTAGATGTGCCGGTCGGCCGTGAACTCCCGGCGCAGCTCGCCCCGGGCGCTGTGCACCGCCTTGGGGACGAGGTTCAGCGCACCGCCGCCCTTGTCGGACATGAGCCACAGGCCGCCGGTCATCTGGTGCACGAGCTTGCGCTCGAGGACGAAGAGATCGCCGGCCTCGTTGCGCAGCCCGCCATAGGGCCAGATGGCCCGCTGCCCCATCCCGTGGAGGTCGAGGTTCTCGTCGAGGTCGGCGAGATGGAAGTCGAACGCGCCCACCACCGCCTGGTTGCCGAAGTCGCCGACACGCCGTCCCTCTGCCATCATCGACCGCCTCCTCGCGCCCGGGTTGGGGTGTCCCCGGAAAGATTATTTAGCGATCACTATATTCAAGCGGTGTCGGCGGCGTCCACCACGATCGTGGCTCCGGACACGAAGCCAGCCAGGTCGGAAGCCAGGAACAGCACCACCCGGGCGACGTCGTCGGGCAGTCCGTGCCGGCCGAGGGGAGCAGCCGGGCGGGTGGCCAGGGCATCGGCCGAGCGGGTCTCGCCCGCCGATCCGCCCAGGACGCCGGGGGTGACGATGAGACCGGGGGCGACGGCGTTGACGCGTATGCCCAGTGGCGCAAGGTCCCGGGCCAGGTTGCGGGTCAGCCCCACCACGGCGTGCTTGGAGGTGGAGTAGGCGGTCAGGCCGGAGCGGGCGGCGAAGCTGGTGATGGAGGCCAGGTTGACGATGGAGCCACCGTCGGCCATCCGCCGGGCCGCCTCCCGGGCACCCAGGAAGGTGCCGGAGACGTTGACATCGAGCACCGTGTCGAAGGCCGCGGCGTCGGCGTCGACCACCCGGCCGGTGTGGGGGAAGATCCCGGCGTTGTTGACCCAGATGTCGATGCGGCCCAGCCGCTCGACGGCCAGGTCGGCCAGGGCCGCCACCGACGCCTCGTCGGCGACGTCGACCCGGGCGCCGGCCATGCGCCGGCCGTGCTTCGCTTCCAGCTCCTTGGCCGCCGCCGTCGTTCCCTCGCCGTCGAGATCCGCCAGCACCACCTCGGCGCCGGCCTCGGCCAGGCGGGCGGCGATGGCGGCGCCGATGCCCCGGGCGGCGCCGGTGACGACGGCGGCCCGTCCGGCCAGCGAGACGAGATCGGCCAGCGGCGTGGCGCTGTGGTCGGCCACGGGGAACGCCATGAATCCTCCTCGGTCAGGCGGACTCGCGCACGAACCGGCGCGACAGCGTCGGCAGGCCGAGGCCCGCCCGCCAGGCGTCGTGCATCCGGTGGAGGCACAACTCGTTGCGGCCGAAGACCACCGTCTGGTTGGCGCCGGATCGCAGCCCGGCCTCGACAGCTTCGGCCTTGGCCCAGTCCTCGTCGCGCACGACCTGGAAGTAGAAGTCGCACATCTCCACCAGCGCGGCCCGTTCGGCCTCCGTCTCAGGCGCCGCCGGGGCGAAGAACCGTTGCCGCATCAGGCTTTCGCCCGGCGCCCGCCCCGGGGCGACGGTGTAGAGCTGGATGCTCCTGGTGCTCACCAGCAGCGTGGCGTTGGGGTAGATCAGGTGGACGAGCGACATCACGTCGAGCGGTGCCAGGGCGGGATCGGTGCCGTAGTCGGTGATGGTCCGGGTGGGAGCGGCGAAACGCTGGTGGGGGCCGAAGGTGTCGGTCACCATGGTGTCGGAGATCGTCCGCTCGGCCAGCGTGTTCCGGTGCGTGGAGGCGAAGTGGTACACCTCGGCGAAGGTGTCCATGGCCGACTTCCAGTTGGTCGGCCGGTCGAGGATGCGATCGGTCAGGTAGGGCCGGGTGGCGACTTCCCGCTCGTCGAGGAACGGGGCCAGGCCCCCCAGCCAGCCGGTGGCGTCGAACGGCGCCGCACCGGCCCGGGGCTTGACGAACAGCAGCCCGCCCGCCTCCCCCGCCGGCACCTCGACCAGACCGCGACAGGCGCGGTCGATGCCGTCGAAGCCGGCCGCGCCGGGGACGCCGACGAGGGCGCCGCCGTCGTCGTAGGTCCAGCCGTGGTAGCCGCACGTCATGCGCCGGGCGCTTCCGGCCTGCTCGACCACCCGCGCTCCCCGGTGGCGGCACACGTTGAGGAAGGCCCGGAACCGGCCGGCGCCGTCCCGCCGGAGGAGCAGCGGCACGCCGTAGTCGTCGAACGGGACGAACGTGTGCGGCGCCGGGAGCTGCCCCGCCAGGCCGACCACCAGGGGAACGTCGCCGCCGAAGAACCGTTCCCGCTCCAGGGCGAAGCGCCCGCCGTCGGCATAGGCTCCGACCGGCTCCTCGTACTCGGCGCCGGCCAGCTCCGTCGTGCCCGCCCGGACGTGGACCAGGAGGCGTTCGACGAGCTCGGCGAGGGCATCGGCGGGCATGGGCCCACTGTATAACGCCTCCCGTACGGCGCAAGGTACTTTCTTGCGACCAACTAGAGAAACTGCTACGGTCCCGGCACCTCATGGACGCTGACCCGGAGACCCTCGCCGGCTTCGACCCCTTCGCCGAACAGGTCATCGCCGACCCGGTCCCCTGGTACGCCCTCATGCGCCAGGAGCAGCCGGTGTTCCGGGTGCCGGGGGCGGGCTTCTACCTGGTGACCCGCTACGAGGACGTCGTGGCCGCGGTGCGCGACACCGAAACCTTCTCCAACCGGTTCACCAGCCCGGGCCTGGCCCTGGGTCGGGGCAGCCCGGCCATCCAGGAGGAACTGAACGCCATCCTGGCCTGCGGCTATCCGCGGACCCCGACGCTGCTGACCAACGACCCGCCGGCCCACACCCGGTTCCGGCGCCTCGTGTCCCGGGCCTTCACGCCCCGCCGGGTGTCGTCGTGGACGGGGGCGATCGACCGCCTGAGCGACGAACTCATCGGGGCCTTCGCCGGACGGGGATCGGTCGAGCTGGTGGCGGAGTTCGCCGTCCCGCTGCCGATCGGGGTGATCGCCGACGCCCTCGGGGTGCCGCGGGAGATGCAGCCCACCTTCCGCAAGTGGACGGACGACTCCACCGACCTCATCGGCGCCGACGTCACCGACGAGCGCCGCCTCGACGCCGCCCGGGGCCTGGTCGAGTTCCAGACGTACTTCGCCGCCGAGCTCGCCGACCGCCGCCGCTCCCCCCGCGACGACTTCCTCACCGACCTGCTGCAGTCTGGGGAGCTCGACGACACCCGGCCGCTCGACACCCCCGAGATGCTGTCGATCCTCCACCAGCTCCTGGTGGCCGGCAACGAGACCACCACCACCCTCCTGGCCGAGTCCATGCGCCTGCTGGTCGCCAGCCCGTCCGACTACGGACGGGTCGCCGCCGACGGGGACGGGTCGTTCACCGCCGCCGTCGTCGAGGAGGCCCTGCGGCTGTGCGCCCCGGCCCAGGGCATGTTCCGGGTCGTCACCCGCGACACCGTCCTCGGCGGCGTCGAGCTCCCGGCCGGTGCCACGGCGATCCTGATGTACGCCTCCGCCAACCGCGACGAGGCCCAGTGGCCCGACCCCGACTCGTTCTGCCCCGGCCGCGACGGCGTCCGCCACCACCTCTCCTTCGGGAGCGGCATCCACTTCTGCGTCGGCGCCGCCCTGTCCCGGGCCGAAGCCCAGGCCGCCCTCCCCCGCCTCTGCCGCGCCCTCCCCGACGCCCGTCTGGCCACGGACACCCTGGACTACAAGCCGAGCTTCGTCCTCCGCGGCCTGCGCTCCCTCCCCCTCACCTTCACACCGACCTGACCGCTCACGCTGTCGTGAGCGGCAGCGGCGGCAGCAGCGGCAGAGGGTCGGTCGGCTCGAGGACGATGGTGCGGTTCCGCCCGGCGTTCTTCGCCGCGTAGAGGGCGGCGTCGGCCCGCTCGATGACGCCCTCGTCGGTGCCCCCGGTACAGCCGATGCTCACGGTGACCTCGATCGGGATGCCGTGCTCGGACCGGATCGGGCCGGCCGCCACCGCCCGGCGGATCCGTTCGCTGACGACGACGGCGCCGTCAACGCCGCAATGGGGCAGGATGATGATGAACTCCTCGCCGCCCCAGCGGCCGACGACGTCCTCGACCCGGGCGGAGGCCGCGATCCGCTGGGCGACCTCCCGCAGGACGGTGTCGCCGGCGTGGTGGCCGAAGGTGTCGTTGACGGCTTTGAAGTTGTCGATGTCGACCACCGCCACCGACAGCTCGTGGTGGTGGCGCGCCGCGCTGGCGGCGTGGGCGGCGAGCTGCTCGTCGAGGTGGCGCCGGTTGGCGAGACCCGTGAGCGGGTCCGACCGGGCGATACGGTCGAGCTCCGCGTTGCGGGCCCGGAGGTCGTCCTGGAGTTCCTTCACCCGGACGGCGGCGCTGATGCGGGCGATGACCTCGGCCGGTTCGAACGGCTTGCGGAGGTAGTCGTGGGCGCCGAGCCGCAGGCCTTCGACCACGTCGTCGGTGTCGGTGTGGGCGGTGATGAACACGACCGGTGTGTCGCGCAGCTCGGGGTCGAGCTTGAGGCGGGTCAGGGCCTGGTGGCCGTTCAGGGTGGGCAGTTCGACGCTGAGCAGGATCACCGCCGGCCGCGCCTGCCGGGCCAGCCTGACCGACTCGGCGCCGTCCGCCGCTTCGACGACCTGGTAGCCGTGCGACTCCAGGTGCCACCGCAGCACCTCGCGGACGACCGGTGAGTTGTCTCCCACGAGGATGACAGGTCCGGTCACCGTTGGTCCTGTCCCTGGGTGGCGAGCTTCCGCTCGAGGAGCCGGGTCAGCTCATCGGCCGACCATCCTTCGAGGACGGGCTGGGCGGCATCGGACGCCACGATCGCATCGTGGGCGAGCCGGAACCATCGCCGCGCCGCGTCCGTGTCGCCGAGGGCGTCGAAAGCGAAGGCGAGATGGAGCGACACCGTCGCATCGCCGGGCCGGAGGTAGGCCGCCTTGCGGAACGCTCTGACGGCGTGGGCGGCGTC
>JAUZEY010000246.1 GCA_030838785.1 Actinomycetota bacterium
TCTTCTGGAAGAGCCGGTGTGTGTGCTCCGGGACAGCGACGAAGCCGAAGTGCTCGTAGAAGGCCACGGCTTCGGCGTCGATGGCGTCCACGACAACCAACAGGACGGCGACCTTCATGCTCGCCTCGACGACCCGGCCGAAGATGTCGGCCAGGAGGTGTGCGCCAAGGCCCTGACCATGAAGCCCGCGGTCGAGGGCGCGATCGACATCAACCTCCTCGTCAGGGGCGGAACCCTCCGTCCCCTTCGGCTCATCCTCCGCCCCGGATGGCTCACTCAAGGCGTCCGGATGATGCCGATCCGCAGCGCCGCAGTCGACGAGGTGCGCGGCCATATGGTCCCGCTCCTGGCTGCGCCCCGGGCCGGACCCCTGCAACGATGTGTCCCGTGCGGCGATGAGTTCGGGCCCGGCGCGCCGTCTCACTGATATGGAAACCGAGAGCGTTACCGCGTCCACCACGATCGAGGCCGCCCCGGAGGCGGTGTTCGCGGTGCTGACCGACCCGTCGGCCCACGGCGACATCGACGGCACCGGCTGGGTGCGCGAGTCCCTGGACGGCGATCGCATTATCGCCGCCGGCCAGGTGTTCCGGATGGCGATGTACCACGAGAACCACCCGGACAAGGACTACAGGATGGCCAACCGGGTCGAGGTGTTCGACGAGCCGCGGGCCATCGCGTGGCAGCCCGGGCAGGAGTCGCCCGAGACCGGGGAACTCAGCTTCGGCGGCTGGATCTGGCGCTACGACCTCGAGGCGACCGGTCCGTCGCGGACGACGGTGACACTGACGTACGACTGGTCAGCAGTCCCGCCCCATGTGCGCGAGTACCTCCGGTTCCCGCCGTTCGGGCCGGACCACCTCGACAACTCGCTGCAGCACCTGTCCGACCTCGTCGCCTAGCCCACCGTGACGGCTCGTACCGGCTGATTCTGCGGAGTGCGTTGACAAATCCGTTGACAAGAAGACGGCTCAGGGGCTTGCCATCGAGTGCCGACCGACACGCCGACACTCGCCTACAATGTAGGTATGGCTACCCCGTCGTCGATCCGTTTCGATCCGGAGGTGCTCCGGCGCCTCACCGCCTACGTCGCCGCCCACCCAGGAACGACGCTGTCGTCGGCCGGGAATCGCCTGGTCGATGAGGCTCTGCGCTCGCAGGAGCATCCCCTGGTGATCTTCCGGGACGGGCCCGCCGGCCGTCGCGCCCGTCTCGTCGGCGGACCCGACGTCTTCCAGATCGTGCGGGCCGTGAACTCAGCCCGCCACGCTGAACCGGCCCTCACCAGTACCGAACTCGTCGGCATCGTCTCCGAGACCTCCGGTGTGCCCGAGCCGCTCATCCGCGCCGCCATCGCCTACTGGGCCGACTACCCCACCGAAGTCGACGCCCTCATGGCCCGAGCCGACGAGGAAGAAGCACGAGCCCGCCAGCGCTGGGAACGGGAACAGGGCCTCCTCGCCGGATGAGCCCCGCCTCCGGGCAAGCAACTCCCGACGCGCTGCTACTCGACGAGATGTTCTCCCCCCGCCTCGCCGAACAGCTCCGCACCCGAGGCATCGACTGCATCGCCGTCGCCGACGACGCCGTGCTCTCCTCTCAGGACGACCGGGTGGTTCTCGAAGCCGCCCTCGCCACCGGCCGGGTCCTCGTCACCAACAACGTCGTCGACTTCGAACCACTCCGCACCCAACGAACGGCCAGCGACCAGCCCATCCCCCCACTGATCTACACCTCAGAAAACGCCTTCCCCCGCAACCGCAAATTCATCGGACGCCTCGTCGAAGCACTCGACTACGCGGCCAAGCAGCGACTCGTCCACACCACCGGGGGCGTCCTCTGGCTGACACCTCCCCCGCCCTCGTCGAAGACGAAGACCTCCGCCTCATCACCGAACGCCTCATCGAGATCATCGGGGAAGCCGCCAGTGCGATGACTGGCGCGGTAATCACGGACTTGACTCGCTCGCCGTCGGCGACGACGTTCGTCGATCGGATCTCGATGACCCCCGCCCGCCCGTTGAAGTGGAGGTAGGCCACTGGTCAATAATTCAGGTTGTGGCAACCGCCGATGTGGACGCCCTGGTCGCCGAGGTGGCGCGCGACATCAACGCTCGCCGGCAGCCTTTGACCGACGAGTTGACCGGGTGGTTCACCGAGGTCATCCCGGAGTTCCGGCACGACGAGGCGGTCCGCCAGCTGATGGTCGCCAGCACCTCGTCGAATCTGGTGGCCATCCTCGACATGCTCACCCACGCCATCCCGCTCGAGAGCATCTCGGTTCCGCCGGCCGCCGCCGAGTACGCCCGGCGGTTCGCCCAACACGAGCTGTCGCTGGAGGCGCTGCTGCGCGCCTACCGCCTCGGCGAGCACCGGGTATCGCAGTGGGCCGTGGAGGTGCTCGGCCGGCTTGAGCACGTCGACACCCACGACGCCCTCGCCGTCATCTCCGAAATCAACGAGCGGCTCAGCCGTTACATCGACCAGGTCATCGAGAGCCTGATCGACATCTACGAGAGCGAGCGGCGCCGATGGAGCAGCCGTACCGGGGCGGCCCGGGGCGCCCAGCTCCGGGCCGTGCTCGACAACGAAGGCCTCTCTCAGGCGTCAGGTGAAGATCTTCTCGGCCTGCCGCTCGGCGTCTGGCACCAGGCCGCCATCGTCTGGGTGCCGCCCGGGACGGCCGACTCCGAGCCGCTGTTCCAGGCGGCCAGCCGGTTGCTCAACGATGTCTCCGGCCGGACGCCGATCACCATGCTGGCCGACGACCAGACCATGTGGGCGTGGGTGAGTACCCCGGCCCGTCCCGCCCTCGACCCGGTTGAGCTCCGGTCCGGCTTGGCGGCCGGATCGGCGCTTCGCATGGCCCTGGGAGCGGCGGCCTTCGGGCTCGAAGGCTTCCGGGCCAGCCACCGGGAAGCGGCCCGTGCCCGCCGGCTGGCCGAGACGGCCAACAGCGGCGGCGACCAGCTCGTCCTGTTCGACGAGGTGGCCATCGCCGCCCTGCTCAGCGACCACCCGGACGACCTGCGGAACTGGACCGCCCGCGTTCTCGGAGGCCTCTGCGCCGACGACGCCAACGGCGCCGAGCTGCGCCGTACGGTCCAGGTGTTCCTCCAGCACGGGGGGAGCTTCACGGAGGCAGCCGCCCGCCTGCATCTGCACAAGAACACCGTCCATTACCGGGTCAAGAAGGCGGAGCAGCTCCGGGGCCGGCCGCTCGCCGAGGACCGACTCGCCGTGGAGGTCGCCCTCCTGGTCTGTGACGCCCTGGGTCTTGGGCCGCCATCACAACAGAACCGCGACAGTTCGTAACCCGGGCCCGTAGCCCGGCCACCGGCCGAGGCATACCCTGCAGAGCATCACCCGACCGGAGCCGGCCCGGGACGGGGTGATGGCTGGGGTCACCGGAACCACGACCTAGACCTCGCGCGCTCTCGCTCCAAGGGGGATGACGAACAATGGGTTTCAAGACAGCAGAGTTTCCGCCGGTCGACACGGAGACGTTCCTGGAGCAGCCGCTCATGGAACGCATGAAGACACTGGCCCTGCACTGGTGTGAGCACGGCTTCGGGACCCCGAAGATGGTCCACACCGTCTATCTGATGAAGCTCGCCTTCTTCTACATCGGCCTCGGCCTCGTCGTGGCGACGACCACGTCACACCTCCCGGCCTTCTGGCATCCCGGCCAGTGGTGGAACCAGCCAGTCGTGTACCAGAAGGCCGTGATGTGGACCATGCTGCTGGAGGCGATCGGAGTCGCCGGATCGTGGGGCCCCCTGGCTGGCAAGTTCAAGCCGATGACGGGCGGAATCCGCTACTGGGCCAAGCCCGGCACGATCCGGCTGCGCCCCTGGAAGGCCATTCCCGGAACGGCCGGAAACACGCGCACGGTCCTCGACATCGCGCTCTACCTCGGGTTCCTCGCCTCGCTCTTCGCGGCGATCGTGACACCGCCGCAGGACGGGCTGGTCCGGCCGGCCCTGCTCGTCGCTCCGATCGCCCTCATCCTGCTCACCGGACTCCGGGACAAGGTGATCTTCCTGGCCGCCCGCTCCGAGCAGTACCTACCCGCCCTGATCTTCTTCGCTGCCCTCAACTTCGTGGACATGATCGTGGCGCTCAAGCTCCTCATCTGCGTGGTGTGGATCGGCGCCGGCGTGTCGAAGTTCGGCAAGCACTTCACCAACGTGGTCGCCCCAATGGTCTCGAACAGTCCCAGTGTCGTGTCCCGGCGTTTCCGCCGGGCCCAGTACCGCAACTTCCCCGCCGACATCCGCCCCTCGAAGGCGGCGAGCGCCCTGGCGCACGCGGGCGGCACGCTGGTCGAGATCGCCACTCCGCTCGTGCTGCTGTTCTCCACCAACCGGACCGTGACGGCCGCGGCCGTGGCCGTCATGGTGATCTTCCACGTGTTCATCATCTCCACGTTCCCCCTCGCCGTGCCGCTGGAATGGAACGTCCTGTTCACCTACGCCGCGGTGTTCCTGTTCTGGGGCCACCCGGCCGGCGCCGGGTTCGGCGTGGGCGACATGTCGTCGCCGGTGCTGACCGTGGCGATCGTCGCCGGGTTGGTGTTCTTCCCCATCCTCGGGAACCTGCGCCCCGACCTCGTCTCGTTCCTGCC
>JAUZEY010000248.1 GCA_030838785.1 Actinomycetota bacterium
CGAGCGGACTGCCGTCGACGTCGAGGGCCGGCGTGGTCCCGAAGTTGGTCGTCGGCTTGGCTTTGGTGATCCGGGCGTCGGCGGCGGCGGCGAAGACGGCCGTGGCGGTGCCCGGCGACGACGGCGGTGGCGGCGGGGGCGGCGGGGGCGGCGGTGACGAGGCGTCGGTGGTGACGACCAGCTGGGGCCGGTTGGCCGCCACGGCTTCCCGGGAGGCGAAGTCGGAGCCGTCGTTACTGGTGCCGATCAGGACGAAGGCACAGGGACCGCCACCATGGACGAGGGACGTGACGTCGTACTCGACCCAGGTGTTGGCCGAGAGGGCACCGGCGTCGGCGGCGGCCGGACCGGTGGGGGCGGGTTTGGTGGCCCAGGTGATGCCCGCTTCGGCCCAGCCGGGGTCCGTCGGGTAGACGGCCGGGCCGTTGACCGAGGCGTTGACGACCCGAAGGCGCAGCCGGGCCGAGGTGACGGAGCCCGTCACACCGCCGAGGGTGAAGTGGAGGTAGCTCTGGAGGACGCCGGGCGACTGGTCGACCTGCAGTGTCGGATCCGATCCCATGTTGGTCGTGGGCGTCGCCTGGGCGACGGTGGCGTCGGCGTCGGGCGCGACGGTCACCGTGGCGGTGGCGGCGCCGGCGGGACCCGGAGGCAGCACCGTCAGCACCGCCGCCAGGACGGTGGCGCACAGCAGGCCGATCGAGGCGCGTGAAGGCACGCGTCGCATACGTTCTCCCCAGCAGTGGAGGTTGGGCGCCCGCTCCGGGAGCAACGGGGCACGATGCCACTCTCCGTGGCAGATCACTACTTTCCGTCTAGAACGCTCCGGTGGGCCAAACCGTTACAGGCCGGGTAGCGGGACCTTGTACGGCCGGGCCCGGGCCCGGCTGGGAATCGGCGGCCCCCGCCTATGCTCTGAGGGCGATCCCGGGCCGCCGCGACCGATGCCCGACGATTCGATGCAGGGAGCCAGTCACGTGACCGATACCAGCTCTGCCCCCTCCGACCCGACGACCCCGTCGCACCTCGTGGAGGTGCTGCCCCCGCCCGGTGACAACCAGGCCGCGGCCGGCGACGATGCCGACGAGAGCCCCGAGCGGGAAGCGGTCTCCCAGCCCTCGAAGCTCATCCGTATCGCCACGATGGTCAAGAGCATGCTGGAGGAGGTGCGCCAGGCGTCGCTCGACGAGGCCGGCCGCCAACGCCTCCGTCAAATCCACGAGCGGTCCCTGGCCGAGTTGAGCCAGGTCCTGTCCGACGACCTGAAGGAGGAGCTCGGCGAGGTCATGCTGCCGTTCGACGACGGCACCCCGAGCGAGTCCGAGCTCCGGATCGCCCAGGCCCAGCTGGTCGGGTGGCTGGAGGGCCTGTTCCACGGCATCCAGGCCACGATGATGACGCAGCAGATGATGGCCCAGCAGCAGCTGGAGCAGATGCGGCGGAAGGCCTTGCCCCCCGGCCAGCAGGGACCGGGTTCGGGGCCGGGGCTGACCATGGGCCAGTACCTGTAGTCGCCGGGAGCCCGTTTGGACAGCCTCGAAGTGGCAATGGGGGAGGCTGGTGAATCCCCCGAACCGGAGCGGCCCGCATGGTCCCCGGGCTCGTGGCGGGCCTGGCCCGCCGCCCAGCAACCGGAATGGCCCGATGCCGACGCGCTCGAGACCGCCCTCGACCGGCTGCGGCGGCTGCCCCCGCTCGTCTTCGCCGGCGAGGCCCGGGCGCTGTCAGCCTCGCTGGCGGCGGTGGCCGACGGAAAGGCCGTGCTCCTCCAGGCCGGCGACTGCGCCGAGTCGTTCGACTTCTCGGCCAACGCCATCCGGGACAAGCTCCGGGTGATCCTCCAGATGGCGGTGGTCATGACCTACGGCTCGGGCGTGCCGGTGGTGAAGGTGGGCCGGATCGCGGGCCAGTTCGCCAAGCCGCGCTCGTCGGCCACGGAGATCCGTGACGGTGTGGAGCTGCCGTCGTTCCGGGGCCACATCGTGAACGCCCCCGGCTTCTCGGCCGAGGCCCGCCAGGCCGACCCCAACCGGCTCGTCGACGCCTACCACCAGTCGGCGGCGGCGCTGAACCTGCTGCGGGCCTTCACGAAGGGCGGGTTCGCCGACCTGCACCAGGTGCACGCCTGGAACCAGGAGTTCGTGGCCGCCAGCCCCGAGGGCCTCACCTACGAGGTGA
The DNA here is from genome assembly GCA_030838785.1 of Actinomycetota bacterium. Classification (GTDB taxonomy): domain Bacteria; phylum Actinomycetota; class Acidimicrobiia; order IMCC26256; family BP-133; genus BP-133. Next base: position 2,179 of record JAUZEY010000248.1, read on the forward strand.
TCGCCAACGAGATCGAGCGGGCATTGCGGTTCATGGCCGCCTGCGGCCTCGATCTCGGCAAGGAGTCGGCGCTCCACCAGGTCGACTTCTGGACGTCACACGAGGCGCTGCTGCTCGGCTGGGAGGAGGCGCTCACCCGCCAGGACAGCTTGACCGGCGACTGGTACGACTGCTCCGCCCATCTGTTGTGGGCCGGCGAGCGGACGCGGGATCCCGACGGCGCCCACATCGAGTTCCTGTCCGGGATCCACAACCCGGTGGGGGTGAAGCTCGGGCCCTCGACCACAGCCGAGGAGGCGGTGGCGCTGTGCGGCCGTCTCGACCCGCAGCGCCGTCCCGGCCGGCTGGTGCTCATCGCCCGCATGGGTGCGGGGCGGGTGCGCGGCGCGTTACCGCCGCTGGTACGGGCCGTGCGGGGCGCCGGCCACCCGGTGGCGTGGGCCTGCGATCCCATGCACGGCAACACCTACACCAGTCCCAACGGGTACAAGACCCGCAACTTCGAGGACGTCATGGAGGAGATCCGGGGCTACTTCGCCGTCCACCGGGCGGAGGGGTCGTGGCCCGGTGGGATCCACGTCGAGCTGACCGGCGACAACGTCACGGAGTGTCTCGGCGGGTCGGACGAGGTTCGCTCCGACCATCTCGTGGAACGCTACGAGACGATGTGCGATCCCCGCTTGAACGCCCGCCAGTCGCTCGACCTCGCCTTCCAGGTGGCCGAGCTGTTGAGGAGCTGAGATCCATGGCTGCAGAGGACGTCACGCCGGTCGGGCGGCTCGAGGGCGACTTCGGGCCCAACGTGGGCCTGGTGGAGGAGATCTACCGGCAGTGGCTGGACGACCCGGCATCGGTGGCCGAGAGCTGGCAGGACTTCTTCGCCGACTACAGGCCGAGGCTCCCGTCCGCAGCTCCCGGCAACGGCGAAGCGGCGGTCGCCGCCCCTCCGGCACCTGCTCCGGCACCTGCTCCTGCGACTGCACCGGCTCCCGCTCCTCCTTCTGCACCAGCGGCGCCATCGGACGGATCTGGAGCGGTCCTCCTTCGGGGAGCCGCCGCTCTCACCGTCAAGAACATGGAAGCCAGCCTGTCGGTGCCGACCGCCACGTCGGCCCGGGTCGTCCCGGCCGGACTGCTCGAGGTGAACCGGCGGGTGGCCAACAACTACCTGGTCCGGGTCCAGCGCCAGGGCAAGATCAGCTTCACCCACCTCATCGGCTGGGCCATCGTGCGGGGCCTGCAGAAGATGCCGGTCATGAATTCGAGCTTCGCCACGGTGGACGGGAAGCCGGGCGTCATCCGCCATCCCCACGTCAATCTGGGGCTGGCCGTCGACGTGGCCAAGTCCGACGGCTCCCACCGTCTCCTGGTGCCGAACATCAAGGGCGCCGACACGCTCGACTTCGACGGGTACTTCGCCGCCTACGAGGACATCATCCGGCGGGTCCGCAGCGGCAAGATCGGCGCCGACGACTTCGCCGGCACGACCGTCACGCTCACGAACCCGGGCACGATCGGCACCGTCCACTCCGTCCCTCGCCTGATGCCGGGCCAGGGCGCGATCATCGGTGTCGGCACCATCGACTACCCGGCCGAGTACCAGGGAGCCGACCCGCGCACCCTGGCCCGCCTCGGGCTGGGCAAGGTCGTGACCCTGACCTCGACCTACGACCACCGCATCATCCAGGGCGCCGAGTCGGGGGAGTTCCTCCGCTCCGTGCACGAGTTCCTGCTCGGCGCCGACGGGTTCTACGACGAGGTCTTCGCCAGCCTCCGGGTCCCCTACGAGCCGGCCCGCTGGAAGCGGGACAACAACCCCGACCACGACGCCGAGGACGAGGTCGACAAGCAGGCCCGGGTCCTGCAGCTCATCAACATCTACCGGGTTCGGGGCCACCTCATCGCCGATCTCGACCCGCTCGGTCGCAAGAGCGCCCACACGCCGATCGAGCTCGACCCGATCCATTACGGGCTCACGATCTGGGACCTGGAGCGCACCTTCGCCACCGGCGGCCTGGCCGCCTCCAAGACGATGAAGCTGGTCGACATCCTGGGCGTACTGCGCGACGCCTACTCCCGGACGGTCGGCATCGAGTACATGCACATCCAGGATCCGGACCAGAAGGAGTGGATCCAGCAGCAGGTGGAAGGGGCCCGGGTCGACGTCCCCCTGTCCGACAAGCGCCGCATCCTCGAACGGCTCAACGCCGCCGAGGCGTTCGAGCGGTTCCTGCA
>JAUZEY010000253.1 GCA_030838785.1 Actinomycetota bacterium
GCGGTTCGGAGCACGGCTCGGCGGAGCGGTTCCTGGGGAACGATCACGGCGAGGAGCAGACAGGCCAGCGCCAGCGTGAAGACACCCGACCCGGTGTCCTGCCAGCTGGCGGGCAGGGCGGCGATCGGTGCGTCGGTGAAGAACTGCCGGGCGTGGGTGGCGCGCAGGATCGCGTTCCAGCTAATCGGCGCTATGAGCGCGGAAAGCGTCCCGACGGAGAGGACGGGGGCTCGGCGTTCCCCAATGATCACAAGGGCGAAGGCGGCGATTACGGCCGACAGGATGGCGCCGTAGAGGATTGTTCCCCAGTCGATCATGAGCTTTCTGGCGGCCGGATCGGCTGCCGGGGTTGCTGCCGGTTGCGGGCGCCGCCGTGACGGGCAGCGCCCTCTACGCCAATGGGAAGGGTGCCGGTGCCGGGAAGGTCGAGGGCATCGAAGTCGACCTCGGGGAGGCGGCGGTCGAAGCCGACCGATTTGTGGGTCATGGACAGGGAGAGGGCGACGGCGTGGTCGGCGGTGATGACGCCCAGTTTGCGGGCGGCGACGGCGACGCGGGTCTGGCAGCGGCAGTCGATGGAGTGGAGGGCGGCGGTCTTGGCGGCGGAGCCGACGGCGATCCCGAGGTCGATGTCCCGCAGGTTGCACGCCGGTCCGGCGAACTCCAGCTCGTCGGATGCGTCGCGCAGGGGTTTGGTGGCGTGGAGGAACTCGGCGCAGGTGGCGTAGCCGCAGGCGCCGCAGTCGTAGTTCGGTGGATACCAGTCGGGGCGGAGGCCGACGAAGAGGACGGCGTCGACGGCTTCGGCGACGTCGGCGTCGCGGAACCAGATGGTCTCCCGCCGTTCGGCTCCCCGGGCCCGGAGCCATGCGGCGAGCTGGGCGCGCTCGTCGGGCTCGGCGATGATGACGGTTTCCATGAAGTTGTGGCGGCCGGCCAGGAACAGCTGCCCGCCGGATTTGGGGGCGGTGATGGCGGCGGCGGCCATGAGCTTGGCCACCTGGAGGACGGTTTCGGCCCGGAGGTCGTCGTAACCGATGGCGGGCGTCATGCCGGCGCGGCCGCCACCTGCCGGGCGCTCCAGGCGTAGAGGGCGTCGTAGACGAACGACGCCCTCTCCAGGAGGCGGTGGTCGTCGTCCTCCACGTCGAGTCCGCCAAGGCCGATGGCCAGCAGGCCCGGCCCGGCCGGGTCGGTGTGGATCTCGCTGTCGATGTCGGCGGCGTGGACGATCAAGGCCAGCCGGTCGAGCGCCGGATCGGACAGGCCGTACTCGTCGATGAGGACCTCGAAAGTGCACTTGCCGTCCCGGTGGTCGTACTTGGCGTCCGGGCTGTCGAAGCTGTGGGCACCCTCGGCGTCGGCCACTGCGAGGACCTGGTCCTTGGGCACGTACAGGATCTCGGCGTCGGGGTCGATGAACCGGCGGATCAGCCAGGGACAGGCGATGCGGTCGGTCTTGGGCCGGGCGCGGGTGACCCATTTCATGGGGTGTCCTCCTCGGTGGGGTAGTGATCGGGCTGGTCGGCGAGGCCGGGAATGTTCAGGTAACCGCCGGCGACGTCGTACCGGGTGATGGGCCGGTACTTGACGGCCTGGTGGACATCGGAGGCCGTGAGCCGGTCCCGCTCCGGGGTGGCGATCCAGGCGCCGAACGTCTCGTGGTCCGGCCAGACGGTGATGACCACGGTGTCGCCCTCGCCTCCCGATGGTTCGAGCACGAGTTCGGAGAGGATGCCGTGCTGTTGGCGGACGTCCCGGCCGGCGGCGATCCAGTCCAGGTACCGCTGCCGGACGTCGGGTGGGACGGCGACGGTCCGCAGGCACACGATCACGGGGCCTCCTCGATGATTCGCTCGACAACGGGGGCGGGCTTCGCCGGGGCTACGTCCTCGGGGGGAAGCTCGACGGTGCGGAACCAGCGCCACAGGACGAGGTCGTAGGCGCCCTTCACCACGCCGGCGATGAGGAAGGGGGCGCCGAGGGCGACCGACTGGCTGGCACCGGCCAGCGCCGGTCCGACTGGCCGGACGAGGTAGCGGGCGGTGTTGGTGTAAGCGGCGGCGGCGGTGCGTTCGCCCGGTTCGACGAGCGCCATGACGTAGGCCTGTCGGGTGGGGACGTCCATCTGGCCCAGCGCCACCCGGGCCAGGAGGAGCACGACCGCGAGGCGGAAGTTGGGCGCGAAGGCCATGGCGGCCAGCAGCACGTTCGATGGCAGGTGGGTGAACACCATCGTCGACAGCAGTCCGTACCGCTCCGCCAGTCGGGGGGCGAGAAGCATGGAGGCCGTCTGCAGCAGTCCGACGGCACAGAAGACGACGCCGAGGGTGCCGACGGTGGCGCCGAAATGGACGGTGAGCCAGTAGGCGATGAAGGACTGGACGACGAACCCCCCGCCGAACGAATCGGTGGCGAACAGGGTCGACAGCCGACGGACACTGGGTCGCGACGGCCCGAGGGCCTGGTCCCTGCCGCCGGTGGTGCGTACGGTCTCCACCGCCGGGGAGAGCCGGTTGGCGAGGAGCACGCCGGCCACGGCGACCGGGACGAACAACAGGAAGGCCCGCTCGTCGGCCGGAGCGCCCGACCAGATGTCCCGCAGCGGGCCGAGCCCACCGGCGGCCAGCGCCCCGAGCGACCCCCCCGCCGTGGCCACGGCGTTGTAGGTGCCGAACCCCCGCAGGCGGGCCTTACCCGAAAGATCGCTGGCCAGCATCGCCTGTTCCAGGGAAGTGAACGGGCCCGACTCGACGACCTCGGTGGACAGGGCGCCGGCCAGGGCGACCGGGATGAGGATCCACAGCGTGTCAGCCAGCGCGAACGCGACACCGGTCACGCCGAGCGCCAGGTAGAGAGCGCGGTAGCAGCGGCGCCGTCCCCAGGCGTCGCCGTAGCGGCCCACGAGCAGGGAGGCCAGCACGGTGCCGGCCAGAACGGCGGCGAGCAAGACGCCGGCTCCGCCAGAGGAGAACCCGCGTTCGTCGAGCGTGGCGCCGAGCAGCACCGCCCCCAGCCCATACGAGAACGCCCGGACAGCCTGGGCGGCGAGGATGAGCCGGGTATCGGGTGTGGAGGAAGGTTGGCTCACGCCGGATCCCGGCCGAGGAGAAGGGCCCGGCGACGGTGCTCGTAGAGCCCATCGAAGACGGCGGACGTGATCGAGAGCACCTCGTCGTCGTCGCGGACCATCGACAGACCCCGGCAGATCACGTCGAGCCCATCCGCCTCCGGGGCGTCGAAGCGCTCGTCGTCGAGGTCCGCCTCGTGGACGATTCGGGCCAGATCCCACAGCGCCGGGTCGTCGAGGTCGTAGCGGCGCAGCATCGTCTCGAACGTGCAGTCACCGCCGTGATGGCCGAGGTCGACGCCCCGCATATCGAACGGCGTGGCATCGGACGGGACCTCGGACGGATCGTCGACGAAGACGAACTCCGCCTCGGGATCGACGGACCGGCGGATCAACCACGCGCACGCCGCCCGATCGACATGCACGCCGCCCCGAGTCGCCCATCTCATGCCGACGCCTCCCGCGCTCCACCGAGTCCTTCGACCGCCCGACGGGCCATCGCCGCCTCCGGCGGCGGGAAGAAATCTCGCCCGCTAATGGCCCGCAGCTCCCGGCGCAGCCGTTGCAAGGCCCGCCTCCGACTGGCGGGCGTCTGTTGGGCCGCCTCCTCGGCCGCCGTCATGATGGCGACGTACTCCTGGGCGACGACACCGGCCATACGCTCCGCCAGCGACCGTTCCTGGGCCGCTGACCCCGCCTCGGCGACCCAAAGGCTTGCTTCGCCCCCGGCCTCGACCACCTCATCGGCCGCCCACTCCAACTGTTCCTTCGTGCGGGCGTCCAGTGGCAGGGCGACGACGCCATCGGCGACCTGCACCACTCCGAGGCGGCGGAGACGCCGCCAGAGCGCAATCCGCGGCGTCGACGGGTCCCGCGGCAGGCGATAGACCAGAAAGACCCACTTCAAACGCACCGCCACGTGACCAGGTTAGTGTAACCGCGGTTACAAAACAATCGCCGGTAGCCTGAGCGCCAGCTTCATGCGGGACGTATGCCGCGTAGTACAGGAGGCCCTCCGAGACTAAGGTGCGCCCCCGCAGCCGGGGTGAAACCACGGTTTCAGAGATGCGGAGGTGCCCAGATGGCAAAGTGGCGTCTGAACCCAGAGCTGGTACGCCGCTGATCTGGGGTTCGATCCCGCCGAGATCGACCATATTCTTGGGCGCACGGGGAAGACAGCCGGGGTCATCCTCAAGTATCGGCCGCAAGGAAACCGTGTCGATGGCCGCCGACAAGCTGCCGCTGACGGCTGGCCTCGGCGTCGCCACGGTGGTCAACTTCCAGGCCCTCGGAGGCGGACGGGCGGCCATCACCGGCGACTTCGCCTTGCTCGGTTCCGAGATGGTCCCCGTCACCCGGGCGCTGCGCGGTCATGCAATCGAAGTCACCGCCGCCCACAGCCACATGACGGACGACCAACCACACCTCTACTACGTCCATTTCTTCGCCGTCGCCCCCGCCGCCGACCTCGCCCGGGGCGTCCGAGCCGCTCTGGACGTGACCAACTCGGCGACCAGTTGACAGTCAGGGCGGCGGGGCTGTGCCGCTGGCGGGCGTGAGCTGCGCGCGATGCGGCTGCCGGAGCGCAGGGGCTCCTCCCGCATCGCCGAGGCCTGATCGGGTCGCGCAGCGGGGGCGGCCGCTGGAGCCGGGCGGCGCTCTCAGCGTCGCCCCAGGGACGGCCGGACAATCTGGTGGACGGAAGGGCTGGCTCGGCGCGGTTCGAACCTGCGACGGCCCCCTTCCGCCAGGGCCTATCCGATTCGTCCGCGAAGGAGTTCCACGTGCTCGCAGGTCCTCGTCGTGTCGCCGTCGTCCTGTGCTCGTTGGTGGCGGTGGTGGCCGCCCCCACTGTCGCCGTAGCCGACGGGCGCGTCCATGCCACTGGCGTCTCCAACTCCGTCAACGACCCGAAGGGGGACGTGAAGAACGAGGACGGCGGCGCCGTCGCCCAGCCCGAGGCGGACATCGTCTCCGCCGGCGCCGAGGACCGCGGCAACGACGTCGTCTTCACCCTGCTCGTCGACCGGCCGACCGACCCGAAGACCACGAAGAACTGGGAAAGCGGCACCGCTGCCGCCTGGGGGGTCGACACCAACGGCGACAACGCCCCCGAGTACCTCGTTGCCTTCGGCCGCAACGAGAACGGCCAGCTCGCGGTGCAGGTCGCCCGGGTTGACGACCAGGCCGGTGCCGCCGCCCCCTGCGCCGGCACGGCCAGCCTCGGGCCGAAGGGCGAGTTCGTCGCCACCGTTCCGCCCGGCTGCCTCGGTGACCCGGCTTCGTTCCGGTACGGCGCGGCGATGTCGTGGGACACGGATCCGGCCAACGACAACGCGCCCGCCGTCGGCGACAGCGCCCCCGACGGCAGCGCCCTGGCCGGCCCCGTAACCAAGCCATGACGGGATGTGACCGTGCACTTTCCGGGGGTAGTGGGCCCTGACCTTCACCCGTCCGGCGCGGCCAGCGATGTCGTTCTCGCCGCCC
>JAUZEY010000298.1 GCA_030838785.1 Actinomycetota bacterium
CGTCACCCCCAGTGGGAGTCGAGCGTCTGCGACCCCAGGAATCCCTGCACCCTCATCTGGGTGAAGCGCCTCGGCTACCTCACGATCCCGACCATGGCGCTGTCGGGCTTCGCCCTCGTCATCACCCTGCTGGCCGTCTCCCGGGCCGGCGACCGGCTCACCCCGTCCGACCGGCCTGCGCCCTCCGACCGCGCCGCCTGAACCCCCGAGGAGCAATTCCATGGCCGACACCAAGCCCACCGGCGCCGTCGCCGCCGCCCGCAAGAAGCAGCCGCCGTGGCTGTGGATCGGCGTCGCCGTCCTCGTCCTCGTCCTGGCCGTGGCGGCCATGGCCTCCTCCGGCGGATCGAGCGGCAAGAAGAAGCCGGCCGCCGGCGTGGAGGAGACCCGGCCGGTGGTCGTCACCGGCACGGCCCTGCCCGAGCTGCCCCAGACCGGGAACGACCCGGCGGTGGGGAAGGAGATCCCCGAGGTGCGGGGGCAGTCCTTCGACGGCAGCCCGGTCGACATCCGCAACGACGGGCGGCCGAAGCTGATCCTGTTCGTGGCCCACTGGTGCCCCCACTGCCAGCGGGAGGTGCCCCTGCTGACCGGCGACCTGAAGTCCCATCCCCTGCCGAAGGGCGTCGACCTCTACACCGTGGCCACCGCCACCAACGCCGCCCGGCCCAACTACCCGCCGTCGGCCTGGCTGGCCAAGGTGGGTTGGAAGGCCCCGACGATGGCCGACTCCGACGACGCCAAGGCCGCCAACGCCTTCGGCCTCAACGCCTTCCCCTACTTCGTGGCGGTCGACGGCTCGGGCAAGGTCGTGGCCCGCACCACCGGCGAGATCACCACCAGCGAGTTCGCCGGCCTGGCGGCCAAGGCACTCGGGAACCAGTAACGCCCGATTAAGGGAATCCGGGCCGACCCTCCTTACAATCCGGACGGGGGACGGAACCGGAGGAAATCGATGCCCGCAGACCGAATCGTCATCGCCAACTGCGGAGGCTTCTGGGGCGACGACCCCACCGCCGCCCGCCGCCAGGTGGAGGGCGGGCCGGTCGACTACCTCGTCATGGACTACCTCGCCGAGGTCACCATGGCGATCCTCCAGAAGCAGATGGCCCGCAAGCCCGAGGCGGGCTACGCCACCGACTTCGTGGCCCAGCTGCGTGATGTGCTGCCAACCTGCGTCGAGCGGGGCATCAAGGTCATCTCCAACGCCGGGGGGGTGAACCCCTTGTCGTGCAAGGCGGCGGTGGAGAAGCTGGCCGACGAGCTCGGTATCGGCGACCGGGTGCGGGTCGGCGTCGTCCTCGGCGACGACATCTACGACCGCCTCGACGATCTCATGGCCGGCGGCCAGGAGCTGGCCAACATGGAGACCGGCCGGCCCCTGTCCGACGAGCGGGCCAACGTGCTGTCGGCCAACGTCTACCTCGGCGCGGCGCCGGTGGTGCGGGCCCTCGAGCTCGGCGCCAACGTGGTCATCACCGGCCGCGTGACCGACACCGGCGTCACCCTGGCCCCGATGATCCACGAGTTCGGCTGGGCCGCCGACGACTGGGACCGCCTGGCGGCCGGCATCGTGGCCGGCCACATCATCGAGTGCGGCACGCAGTGCACCGGCGGCAACTTCACCGACTGGCAGAAGGTGAAGAGCCACTCCAACCTCGGCTTCCCGCTCGTCGAGGCGACCCCCGACGGCACGTTCACCGTGACCAAGCATCCGGGGACGGGCGGCCTCGTCAGCGTCCACTCCGTCAGCGAGCAGTTGCTCTACGAGATGGGCACCCCGCAGTACCTGGCCCCCGACTGCATCGCCCGCTTCGACTCCATCCGCCTCACGCAGGACGGGCCGGACCGGGTGAAGGTGAGCGGCATCGTCGGCGAGCCGCCGCCGGAGAAGCTCAAGGTGTCGGTCAGCTTCTCGCATGGCTACCGGGCCTTCGGGCGGCTGCTCGTCACCGGGCCCGACACGCTGGCCAAGGCCGAGAAGGTCGCCGACCTGGTCTGGGAGAGCGCCGGCGGCACCGCCCTCTTCGAGGACACCTGCACCCAGTTCCTGGGCTGGAACGGCAGCCACCCGCCGCTCACCGACTCCGAGCCGAGCGAGATCATCGTCCAGGTCGCGGTGCGGGACCCCGACGACAAGAAGATCAACGACCGCTTCGGCGTGCAGGTCGTGCCCCGGGTGCTCGGCTCCGTCCCCGGCATCACCGTGCTGGCCGACCAGGGCCGCCCCCGGGCGTCCGACGTCGTCGGCTACTGGCCGGCGCTCATCGACCGGGCCTCCGTGCCGATGCGGGTCGTGGTCGGCGACGACGAGGTCGACGTCCCCCATCTGGACCTGGCCGCCGCCGCCCCCGCCGGCCCGGCCTTCACCCCCCAGAGCCCGCCCCGCCCGTCCGCCGGTCGAAGCGGCGCCACCGCCACGGTGCCGCTGAGCCGGCTGTGCCTGGCCCGCTCCGGCGACAAGGGCGACACCTCCAACGTCGGGGTCATCGCCCGCAGCGACGCCATCTACGGCTGGATGGTCGACCACCTCACACCGGCCTTCGTGAAGGAGCGCTTCACCGGCATCTGCAAGGGTGAGGTCGAACGCCACGAGGTGCCCAACCTCCTGGCCTGCAACTTCCTCCTCCACGAGAGCCTGGGGGGCGGCGGCACCCTGTCGCTGCTCGTCGACGCCCAGGGCAAGACCTACGCCCAGTACCTCCTGGCCGCCGACGTCGAGGTCGACCAGAGCCTCCTCGACGGGGTCGAGTAGTGCTCGAACTTCAGTCCACAGCCGGTGTCGACAGCCTGAAGTTCGAGTGCTGATCATGAGTTCTACGCAAACGACTTCGGCTCCGGCCGCCAACGCCGTCCTCACCCGCATCCGGGACCGGGCCCGATCCAACCCCCGACGCATCGTCCTCCCCGAGGTGGACGATCCCCGCGTCCGGGAGGCGGCCAGGATCCTGGTCGGGGAAGGGCTGGCCGAGCCGATCCTCTGCGAACCGGAGCTGATCGCCGAGCGGCGCGACGTCTTCGCCGAGCGCTACCTGGAGATCCGCCGGTCGTGCGAGCTGACCGACGAGGCGGCCCGGGCGGCGGTGACCAACCCGCTGCTGTTCGGCTCGCTCATGGTGGCGGCCGGGGAGGCCGACGGCTGCGTGGCGGGCTGCGCCTCCACCACGGCGGCCACGGTGCGGGCGGCGCTGCACGGCATCGGCCCGGCCAAGGGCGTCACCAGCGTGTCGGGCTGCTTCCTCATGGTCTTCCCCGACACCGGGATCGGTGCCGGCGGGGCGCTGGTCTTCGCCGACTGCGGGGTGATCCCCGACCCGACCGCCGAACAGCTGGCCGACGTGGCCATCGCCTCGGCGGCGACGGCGGCGGCTTTCCTCGAGGTCGAGCCCAAGGTGGCGCTGCTCAGCTTCTCCACCAAGGGCAGCGCCGTGCACGCCAAGGTCGACAAGGTCGTCCGGGCCACCCAGTTGCTGAAGGCCCGCCGTCCCGACCTCAGCGCCGACGGCGAGCTCCAGGTCGACGCGGCCATCGTCCCGGAGGTGGCGGCCAGCAAAGCGCCGGGCAGCCCCCTCGGCGGCCAGGCCAACGTGCTCGTCTTCCCCGACCTCGACGCCGGCAACATCGGCTACAAGCTGGCCCAGCGCCTCGGCGGGGCGGCCGCCATCGGCCCGCTCCTCCAGGGCCTGGCCCGGCCCATGAACGACCTCTCCCGGGGCTGCTCCGTCAGCGACATCGTCGACCTCGTCTGCCTCACCGCCGTCCAGGCCGGGTAAGGGGCCCGCGGCGTAAACCGGCGCACCGCAGCGCGACGGGGCAGACTGATCAGGCTCGGGGGCTTCACCTGCCTCCCCCGACCGACGACGGAAGGCACCGAGTTGGCCCGACCGACGGCCCCCGACCACGACGACAAGGCGGCGGCGGTGCTGGCCGCTGCCGGCCAGGTCTTCGCCCAGCGGGGCTACGAGGGCGCCACCATGCTCGACGTGGCGCAGGCGGCCGGCTTCTCCAAGGCCGGCGTGTACCACTACTTCGCCTCCAAGGAGCACCTCCTGCACGGCCTCCTGCTCGGCTCGCTCCAGGAGGTGGAGGACGACCTGACGGCGGCCGACCCGCTCGACACGGTGGAGCCCGCCGAGCGCCTGGCCGCCCTGGTCGAGGCCTACGTCCGGTCGTTCTCGACCCGCCTGCGGGTCGTCACCCCGCTGCTGCTGCGCCTCGACCTGCTCCGGCCCGAATGGCGCTCCGAGGTCAAGGCCCTCGAACGCCGCATCGTCGACCGCTTCGCCGACGCCGCCGGCACCATCGGCCACCCGCTCTCGCCCCGGGCGGCGGCCTTCCTCGTGCTGGGGGCGGCCAACTGGACGTACTACTGGTACGACCCCGACGGCGACCTGAGCATCGAGGACCTGGCCCGGGGGGCGGCGGCCATCTTCACCGGCGCTCCCGTCAAGGCCGACGCCCAGGCCTAGCCGAGCCCCGTGGGGCGCTAACCGCCGTAGCGCCGCTCGAAGCGGGCGAACCCCGCTTCCTGGTCCCACTCCGCCTTCGCCTTGCCGCTCGACCGGATCAGGGCCCGGCAGGCCGAGGTGCGGGGCTGCGGGGCACCGGGCCGGTCCTTGCCGCACTCGGCGCCGGGCTGGAAGTCGTCGGGTCCCCGCCACAGATCGGCGCCGGCCAGGAAGCCGTGCTGCAGCGCCGCCCGGGCCATCACCTTCAGGTCGCCGTAGCCGAGGTCGTAGGTCGTCACGGCCCGCTGGTACTGCGCTGTCAGGTCGGTACGGGAGACGCCCTCGTCGTCGGTGACGAGCGCCACCGGCACGCCGGACCGGCGGTAGAGCCCGAAGGGGTGCTCCGCGCCCTTCACGCCGAGGATCTGGTCGTTGCTGGTCAGGGCGATCTCGACGAGCACGTGGCTCTGGGCCATGGCGTGGAGCGTGTCGGCGGCGCCGTCCTCCGCGGCGATGTCGACGCCATGGCCGATCCGCTCGGCGCCGGCCACGAAGACGGCGTCGCGGATATGGAACCTCAGGTCCTCCGGCGGGGCCAGCGCGGCCGTCAGCTCGCCGGCGTGGAGGGTCAGGCGGCCCTTGGGATAGGGCCCCCGCAGGAAGGCGAGCATCTGCATGTGGAGGCGGTAGTCGCGCCGGGCGACCGGGTCGTCCTCCGGCTGGACGAGGTTGATTCCGACGAAGCGGCGGTTCTTGGCCATGAGCTCGAAGCCGAGCAGCATCTGGGCGAAGACGACCTCGGGCGGGAAGGCCCGCAACACCTGGTAGTCGAGGCGGACGGGGAGGTCGCAGGCGGCGTCGGCCTCGGCGCCCGAGCGGCACCGCAGCGCGGCCCGCATCCGGTTGAAGGCGGCGTCGACGTCCTTGGACACGCCGGCCACGATCCGGTCCATGGCGCCTTTGGCCGTCATCCGGTTCCGCAGGACGGCAAGGTCGGCGTCATACCCGACCTTCTGGGCCAGAGCTTGGGCCGCGGCGAAGCCCGGCGTCACCAACGGTTCGATGTAGTACTCGTTCTGGCCGACGGCCCGGGCCGCGACCTCGGCCAGCATGTCGCCGGCGTGGCCGTCACCGGCCAGGTCGAACTTCCCGAACGTGGCGAAGAAGTGGTCGTGACCCGATTCGGCGCCGGGGGTGAAGCCCTTCATCGACCAGGCCGCGATGACGGCGTCGCGGAAGGCGGGGTCGCGGTCGGTGTCCGCCGCGGCCCGCTGGCCCGTGTGACAGGGCGCCTCGCCCGCCTCCAGGGTGGCGGCGTCGATGCAGCGCCCGTCGGCCACGGCGAAGCGCAGCAGGCTCTCGGTCGACGTAGCCCCCGACAGGTGCATGTGGAGATCGGCGCCCTTCGGCATGTCCCGCAGGAAGGCCGCCAGCAGGCCCGGCTCGTTGCGCACGGAATCGAGATAGGCCCCGACCGGATCGCCGGCGCCGGCGGCGATCGGCGGCGCCGGAACCAGCGCCACGACGGCGCACAACCCGGCCACGAACAGCGAAATCAAGCAACGGCGCAGACCCATGCGGCGATGCTGGCACGGCTCGCCGAACGGCGCTCGTGCGGTAGAAAACCCTTACGTTACAAGGGTTTACTAGAAGACAGGGATGATGTCTTCGAGGTCGATGTCGCCCACATCGACACCGGCCACGTCGAGTTCGGGGATGGCCGGGAAGTCGATCCCCCACCGCTCGACGATCTTGGCCACCCGGCCCAGGGCCAGGCGCCAGTTGTCGGCCTGCTCCTCGAAACTGAGGACGCCGAGGCCGGCGTCGCGGGCGTGGCCCATCAGCACCCGGTGGTTGGCCAGGTAGTAGTCGGGCAGTTCCCAGAACTGGTTGGGCGGCTCCCACAGGATCATCGACAGGAACACGAACCCGGCCCGTAGCTGCCGCGTCACGACGGGCTTGAGGTCCTCGTCGAGGCCGGGCCAGTCCTTGTCGAGCAGCTGGAGGCAGATCGACAGGTGGCGGCTCTCGTCCCGCCCGATGTGGGTGAACAGCTCCCGGAAGACGGGATGGGTCGTCTGGTCGGCCATGCTCCGGAACAGCGTCGAGGAGGCGACCTCGCCCATCATGAACGACGTGAACAGCACCGCCAGCGGGTACTTGCCGAGCGAAGCGGCGTAGCCGTTCCAGTACCGCCCTCCGTTGTGGTACAGCCACGAAATGTTGTTGTGGGCGGCCCGCTCCAGGTCGGTGGTGGGCTCGAAGTCGAGCGGCCCGCCCGGCACCAGCTTCCGGATTGCCCGGCCGCAGGCCTCCTCGTGGTTCACCTCGTCGCGGGTGATCGAGAAGAAGCACTTGCGGACGGGGTCCTCCTGGTGGTGCTCGTAGGCGTGGACCGTGGCCTGGGCGAACACCGGCGGCCCGGAGGCGTCGAAGTTGGCCAGGACGGCGAACCAGTACATCATCCCGACCCGCTGCTCGGGGGTGAAGTCGGAGGGAGAGAGGTCGTCCCACGGCAGGTCGGACGGGTTCCACTGCTGGACCTTGGACCGCTCGTAGATCTCGACGAGCTTCTGGGAGTCGACCCGCCATTCCATCGGGAAGATGTTGGGCTGCGGGATGACGGGGGCGGGCTGGAAGCCGCCGTCCGGGATCACCAGACCGTCGCTCCGGGAAGTCATCGTGTCTCCGAATTAACCGACCGCATGGTCGGACAATAACACGTCTCCCCTCATCGTGCCAGAGCCGCGGCCTCGGCCTCGTCGAAGAGGTGTTGCACCGCCTCCCGCAGCTGCTCCGTGAGGGCGGCCACGTCGCCCCGGCGGACGCTGGCGCCGGGCGCCCGGGCCGGAGGCTGGATCGGCTCGCCGACGACCACGACCACACGGCTCAGCTTCGGCAGCCTCCGGCCCCGGGCCAGGATGTGCTCGCTCCCGCCGATCCCGATCGGAACGATCGGGACCCCCATGCGGGCGGCGACGAAGGCCACGCCGTGGTGCAGGTCCTCGACCACGGGCCCCGACCGGCGGGTGCCCTCCGGGAACATGCCGAGGGGCTCCCCCCCGGCCAGGGCGGCCTCGGCGGCCCGCATGGCGGCCCGGTCGGGCCCGCCCCGGTCGACGGGGAAGCCGCCGAGGGTGGAGAAGAACTTGGCCGACCAGCCGTACTTCCACATTTCGGCCTTCCCCATGAACCGGATCCGCCGCCTCGTCACGCAGGCCAGGAACGGCGTGTCGAGCAACGACCGGTGCGACGGCGCCAGCACACAGGCCCCGCCCGCCGGCACCCGTTCCGGATGCACGATCGTGATCCGCCACAACAGCCGGCTCAGCCCCGCCACGAGCGCCCGGACGAACCCATAAGCGAGCAGCTCCCCCCGGCTCGGCGGCATGGGGGCGGGCGGGGCCGGCGCCGGGGCGGCAGCGCGGGCTGCCGGCGGCGAGGGAGCCGCGTCCGGCGGCGGAACCGGCGCCCTCTCGGGCGGCGGAACCGGCGCGGCGTCCGGCGGCGGCAACGGTGTCGGCTCGGGCGGCGAAACCGGCGCGGCGTCCGGCGGCGGCGACGGTGTCGGTTCGGTCATGGGCGTTCGGCGGCTTCGAGGGCAGCCCGGTAGCGGTCGAGGACCTCGGCCACGACGCCGTCGACCGACAGG
>JAUZEY010000303.1 GCA_030838785.1 Actinomycetota bacterium
CCCGTCCGGAACCGGAGGTAGAAGTAGCTGGCCAGCAGGAGGGCGAAGAGGGTCGCCTCGACGGCGATGAACCACACCATCCCCCACCAGGCGAAGCTCCGGGGGCCGGCGGCGACGGTCGGCAGGCGCTCGTCGGGTTGCCCGGTGGGGACGAGGAGCGGAGCGTCGTGGGCCACGGTCATGTCGGAGGTCATGTCTCCTGGGTCTCGCCCCGGGGCCAGAACCAGCCCGCCACGCTGATCGCCGTCGCCACCGCCGCCACCGCCGAGACGACCCACGTCCCGACCAGCAGGCCGAGGAAGACGGCGGCCATGGCCAGGGTCAGCAGCAGCGGCCACGGCGACTCGTGGGGCATCGGCACGACCACCTCGGGCTCGGCCTCCAGCAGGCTGGTGCCCAGCGTGTTGTGGCCACCGCCGAGCCCCCGCCCGCCGGCCTCCGGCGGCTGGCCGTGGGGGCCGAGCTCGGGCTGGTCCCACATCGGCTCCCGGCTGCGGACGGTCGGGATGTTCTCGAAGTTGTACTCCGCCGGCGGCGACGTCGTGGCCCACTCCAGCGTCTCGCCCTGCCAGGGGTCGTGGCCGGCCGGCGGGCCCTTGCGGGCACTCCAGACCCAGTTGACGAAGGTGACGAGGATCCCGGCGGCGAGGATGAACGCCCCCACCGTCTCGATCAGGTTGAGGAAGTCCCAGCCCAGCCCCGACTGGTAGGTGTACGTCCGCCGGGGCTGGCCCCGCAGGCCGGCGATGTGCATGGGGAAGAACAGGAGGTTGAACCCGACGAACATGAGCCAGAAGCTGGCCTTCCCCCATCCCTCGTGGAGGAGGCGGCCGGTCATCTTCGGGGCCCAGTAATAGATCCCGGCGAAGATCGGGAACATCGCCCCGCCCACCAGCACGTAGTGGAAGTGGGCGACCACGAAGTACGTGTCGGTCACCTGCTGGTCGAGCGGCACCGAGGCCAGCATCGGCCCCGACAGGCCGCCGATGACGAACAGGATGATGAAGCCGATGATGAACAGCAGCGGTGTCCGCAGCACCGGCTTGCCGGCCCACATCGTGGCCAGCCAGGCGAAGATCTGTACGCCGGACGGGATGACGACGAGGAAGCTCGTCAGCGAGATGAACCCGAGCCCGATGGTCGGCAGCCCGGTGGCGAACATGTGGTGCACCCACACGCCGAACCCGATCAGCGCCGTGGCCATCTCGGCCAGGACGATGTACGTGTAGCCGATCATCGGCCGCCGGCAGAACGTCGGGATGATGGCCGATGCGATCCCCAGCGCCGGCAGCACGACCAGGTACACCTCGGGGTGGCCGAAGATCCAGAACAGGTGCTGCCACAGCAGCGGCTGCCCGCCGCCGGCAGGGGCGAAGAAGTGGAAGCCGACCCGGCGCTCCAGCTCGAGGAGGATGTTGGCCAGCGTCAGGGCCGGCAGGGCGAACACCACCGTGAGGGCCATGGCCAGCTCGCCCCACACGAAGATCGGCATGCGGTCGAGCGACATGCCCGGCGCCCGCATCTTCAAGATGGTGACGATGAAGTTGATCGACCCGGCCGTGGTCGAGATCCCGACGAAGATGAGGCCGAGGGCGTAGAAGTCGATGTTGGGGCCGGGGGTGTAGACCGAGTCGGCCAGCGGCGTGTAGTTGAACCAGCCGGCGTCGGGGGCGTGGTGCACGACGAACGAGAGGTAGAGGAACAGGCCGGCCCCGAGGAAGACCCAGTAGCCGAAGGCGTTGAGCCGGGGGAAGGCCATGTCCCGGGCGCCGATCATGAGCGGGACGAGGTAGTTCCCGAAGCCGGACAGCACCGGAGTGGCGAAGAGGAACATCATCGTCACGCCGTGCATGGAGAAGAGCTGGTTGTAGGTCTCGGGATCGACGACGTGGAGGCCGGAGTGCGTCAGCTGGATGCGCATCACCAGCGACTCGAGCCCGCCGATGACCAGGAACAGCAGGCCGGTGTACAGGTAGCGCTTCCCGATCCGCTTGTGGTCGACGGTGGTCAGGAACGACCCGAGGCCGGGAGTCTCGTGCCACGCCTCCTCGAGGAGCTCGGGGGAGGCGACCCCGGCGGTGACGGTGGCCATCAGCGCAGCGCCTCGAGATAGGTGACGAGCGCCGCCAGCTCGTCGGGCGCAAGGGTCGTCGGCGGCATGGCGACGCCGGGCTTGATCGATTGCGGGTCGGTGATCCAGCGGGTCAGGTTGTCCGGTGTCCGGGGCCGCACCCCGGCGCCGAGCGTGTCCCGGCGGCCGAAGTGGGTCAGGTCGGGGCCGGCCTTCCCGGCCGCTTCGGTGCCCCGGACGGTGTGGCACCCGGCGCAGGTCTCGTTGTCGAAGATCCGCGCCCCCGGCACCGAGGCGGCTTCGGGGCTGACCGGGGCCGCCTCCCGGGCCATCCAGGCCTCGAAGTCGGCCGGGGCGTCGGCCACCACCCGGATGAGCATGTTGGCGTGCTGGAGCCCGCAGAACTCGGAGCACTGGCCGCGGTAGGTGCCGGGCTCCGACGCCTCCAGCCACAGCTTGTTGCGCTGCCCGGGGATCATGTCGAGCTTGGGCCCGAGCCGGGGCACCCAGAAGCTGTGGATGACGTCGGCGGTGGTGAGCCCCAGTTGCACCTTCACCCCGACCGGGATGTGGATCTCGTTGGCCGACACTGCGCCGTTGGGGTAGCGCACCTCCCACCACCAGTCGTGGCCGATGACGTCGACGGTGAGCCTGGTGGCGCGGCCGGAGTCGGCCAGGGCCTGCATCTTGTCCAGGGTGAAGAGGAAGAAGCCGATGAGGATCGCCCCGGAGACGACGACGCCGGCGATGACGATGAACCGCTCACCCCAGGCCGCGGCCTGCCGGGCGTCGTCATCGGTCTTGCGCCGGCCCCGGGCGGCGGCGAGCAGCAGCATGCCGGCGACGAAGGCGAAGACGGCGGTGGCGGTGCCCAGCATCGGCCACCACAGACCGGTGATCGTGCGGGCGGCCGGGCCCTTCGGGCTGACGAGCGACGCATCGCCGGAGCAGCCGCCGGTGGCGACGGCGAAGGCGGTCAGGGGCGCGGCGAGCCACCGCCGGCCGCCGCCCCGCCCGCTGGTTGCCACGGCCTGCCATTTCCCGCCCCGGAGGGGCGCCAAACGCTCTCTCTAGCCCCCCGCCTCTCTAGCCCCCGCCGGAGCTGCGGCGTTGTGGGAGGTGCTCTCGTGGTCCTCGAGCCCGATGGCGGCCCGGAGTTCGGCGACGTCCCGCTCGACGTCGCGGGTCGGCAGCCCGCTCTCGAGTTGGACCATGAGGTCGGACAGCCCGTCGGCGATGGCGTTGAGCTTGTGGTGCACGGCCTGGTCGTTGCGGGTCTGGCTGTTCTGGAGCAGCGCCACCATCAGGAACGTGATGATCGTCGTCGCGGTGTTGATGATCAGCTGCCAGGTGTCGACGTCCCGCAGGGCGAGGATGCTGGGCGCCCAGACCACGATGAGGAGCACGCAAAAGGCGAAGAAGGCGGCGCGGCCGGCGACGTCGGAGGCCATCCCGGCGAAGCGGTCGAAGAAGCCGACCCGGCTCGACACGTCCGTCGGCATCAGGACGTGGCGGTCGTCCTGCCCCATCATCGGCCTCCTCGGGCTCGGTTCCGTTGACGCTCCTGCTACCCAACGGACAGATTTTTGTCACTCTCCGGGAACGGATGCCTTCAGCCGGCGGTCGGCTGCGCCGCGCCCGGGAGCGTTTGGAACCGGCCTTCGACCCCGTCCCGGCGCGGCGCGGCGCGGTACGTTCACCGGGCGTTTCATCTGGGCGAGGGGGACCTGCCAACGTGAAGATGCCTGCCTTCTGTTACCACCGGCCTGCGACCGTCGAGGAGGCGGTCGGGCTGCTGGCCGAGTACGGCTCCGACGCCAAGGTCCTGGCCGGTGGTCAGAGCCTCGTCCCGCTGCTGGCGCTGCGGCTCAGCCACCCCGAGCACCTGGTCGACATCGGCCGGATCGACGGTCTGGCCGCGGTCGACGACGGGCCGGCCGGGTTCACGGTCGGCGCCGCCGTCCGCCACGCCGACGTCGAGCTGTCGCCGGTGACGGGCCGGGCCGCCCCCCTCGTCGCCGCCGCCATGCCCCACATCGGCCACCGGGCCATCCGCAACCGGGGGACGGTGTGCGGGAGCCTGGCCCACGCCGACCCCGCCGCCGAGCTGCCGGCCGTGGCGCTCGCCGCCGACGCCGAGATGGTCGTCCGCTCCGCCTCCGGCGAGCGGACCATCCCCGCCGCAGACTTCTTCCTCGGCTACCTGACCTCCGCCCTCGACGAGACCGAGCTCCTGACCGCGGTGCGGTTCCCGTCCTGGCCGCGGTCGACGGGGGGATCCGTGGCCGAGGTCAGCCGCCGCCACGGCGACTACGCCCTGGTCGGCCTGGCCGCCGTCGTCGGAGTGGGCGACGGCGGGCGGGTCGAACGGGCGGCGCTGTCGTTCTTCGGGGCCGGCGCCACACCGGTGCGGGTGACGGAGGCGGAGCAGGTCCTGGTCGGGGAGCACCCCGACCCGGCGGCGTTCGCCGAAGCGGCCGACGTGGTGACCAAGAGCATCGAACCGCCCGGCGACAACCACGCCACCGCCGCCTACCGGGCCCACGTGGCCGGCGTCCTCACCCGGCGGTGCCTGGCCGAAGCGGCGGGACGGGCGACGGGAGGCGGGGCATGACCGCCGACAGGCACCCGCTCTCGATGACCGTCAACGGGAACCGGATCGACCTCGTCGTGGAGAGCCGCCGGACGCTGGCCGAGATCCTCCGGGAGGACCTCGGCCTGACCGGCACGCACCTCGCCTGCGAGCACGGCGTGTGCGGCGCCTGCACCGTCGCCCTCGACGGGAAAGCGGTGCGCTCCTGCCTGATGCTCGCCCTCCAGGCCGACGGCGGCGCGATCGAGACGGTCGAGTCGCTCTGCGACGACGACGGCGCCCTCGGGCCGCTGCAGCAGGCGATGGCCGACTCCCACTCCTTCCAGTGCGCCTTCTGCGCTCCCGGATTCCTCATGACCGCCCACTGCCTGCTGGCCGAGGACAGGGACATCGGTCCGACCCGGGACGAGATCCGGGAGGAGCTGTCAGGCAACCTGTGCCGCTGCACCGGTTACCAGAGCATCGTCGACGGCGTGGAGCGGGCCGTCACCGCCCTGGTGGAGGCCCGCAATGCGTGAATCCCTGATGGGCAAGTACGTCGGCGCCCGGGTCAACCGGGTGGAGGACAAGCGGCTCCTGGCCGGCGCCGGCCGCTACATCGACGACGTGTCGGTCCCCGACATGCTCCACGCCGCCTTCCTCCGCAGCCCCTACCCCCACGCCGAGATCGGCTCGATCGACCTGACGGCGGCCCAGGCGCTGCCCGGCGTCCATCTCATCCTCACCGGCGAGGATCTGAAGAGCCGGACGTACCCGTTCTTCGGCACCCTCAACTTTCCCCGCTTCTACCAGCCGACCTTCTGGGCGCTGGCCGTCGACCGGGTGCGCCACGTCGGCGACCCGGTGGCCATCGTGGTGGCCGATTCCCGCCGCCTGGCCGAGGACGCCTGCGAGCTGATCGAGGTCGACTACGAGCCGCTACCGGGAATCGCCACGGTCGAGCAGGCCCTCGATGCCGACCGGGCCGTGGTCTGGCCGAAGTCGAAGACCAACCTGCACTACCAGGCCAGCGAACGGTTCGGGGACGTGGACGCCGCCTTCGCCGCCGCCGAGCGCGTCATCGTCGAGACCTTCGACCAGCACCGCCACTCCAACCAGCCGATGGAGGCCCGGGGGATCGTGGCCGAGGTCGACCCGTCCAGCGGCGAGATGACGATCCACGCCTCCACCCAATCGGCCCACATGGTCAAGTGGTGCATCGCCCTGCTCACCGGCCGGCGTCCGCTCCGCCGGGTGGTGCGGCAGATGATCTCGCAGCGGGATCACACGAAGGCGATCTTCAAGGGCATGGCCGACTACCTGAAGGCGACACCGGCCATGGTGGCCGCCCTGAAGGAGATGGCGCCGGTGATGCTCAAGCAGAACGTCACCAACGTCGAGCGGACGAAGGCCATGAACGGGGCCTTCGTCGGGCTGATGGGGCGGGATCCGAAGACGCTCCCGGCGGCACTGGCCGGCGACGTCGGCGGCGCCTTCGGAGCCAAGACGGCCGTCCACCGGGAGGATGTCGCCGTCTGCGCCGCCGCCCTCGAGCTCGGCCGGTCGGTGAAGTGGATCGAGGACCGCAACGAGCACCTCACCGTCGGTTCCCAGGCCCGGGAGGAGAGCGTCGACCTCGCCGTCGCCGTCCGCCACGACGGCACCATCCTGGGGATGCGGGCCCGCCTGACCATCGACAGCGGCGCCTACCCCGGCTTCCCCTACGGGGGGGCCGTCATCGCCGCCCGGCTCGCCCGCACCATGTTCCCCGGCCCCTACCGCCTTCCCGCCCTCGAGTTCCACAGCCGGATCATCACCTCCAACAAGGCGACCTACCTCCCCTACCGGGGGCCGTGGGAGATCGAGACCTTCGTCCGGGAGCGGATGCTCGACGTCGTCGCCCGCCAGCTCGGCCTGTCCCGGGCCGAGATCCGGCGCCGCAACCTGATCGGCGACGACGAGCTGCCGGCCACGATGGTCACCGGCCCGGCGCTCGACGTGCGGATGTCGGCGAGGCGGGTGTTCGAGAAGGCCATGGACGTGACCGGCGCCGACGACTGGGAGAAGACGAGGGCCGAGGCCTTCGCCGCGGGCCGGCGGATCGGGATGGGGTTCGCCACCTACATCGAGGCCGCCCCCGGCCCGCCCGGCTACATGGACAACGTCGGCCCGGGCTTCTCCGCCATGGTCGACCGCGAGCCGATCAACGCCGTCCTCGAGGCGGACGGGACCGTCACCCTCCACACCCAGCAGGTCACCCACGGCCAGAGCCACGAGACGACGCTGGCCCAGCTGGCCGCCGACCAGCTCGGCGTGCCGATGGAGGTCATCCGGATCAGCTACGGAAACACCCGCACCGCCCCCTTCGGGCTGGTCGGCACGGCCGGGAGCCGGGCCGCCACCTTCGCCAGCGGCGCCGTCCTGCTGGCCACCAAGGGCCTGCGGGACCGGATCGTCGACCTCGCCGCCGACCTCCTCGAGGCCGCGCCCTCCGACATCGTGGTCGAGGACGGGCGCATCCACGTGGCCGGCACCCCGTCCATCGCCGTCACCCTGGCCGACGTGGCCCACGCTGCTCGGGAGAAAGGCGACGAGGCCCGGGGGGCGGCCAGGGGCGACGAGGCGATCCGGGTGTCGGAGCTCTTCGACGGCGGGGCCGGCGGCTGGTCGGGAGCGACCCACGTCTGCTTCGTCGAGATCGACCTCGACACCGGTCTGGTCAAGATCCCCCGCTACGTCGTGGTCGAGGACTGCGGCGAGATCATCAACCCGGCCGTGGTCGACGGCCAGATCCGGGGCGGGGTGGCCCAGGGCATCGGCGCCGTCCTGTACGAGAAGTCGACCTACGACGACCAGGGGCAGTTCCAGGCCGGGACGTTCATGGACTACCTCATCCCGACGGCCATGGAGATCCCCGACATCGAGATCCACCACGTCGAGACCCCGTCCGACGTGTTCGCCAACTACCGGGGCGTCGGCGAGGGCGGGGCGATCGGCGCCCCCGCCGCCCTGTGCAACGCCATCGAGGACGCCCTCTCCGATCTCGGCGTCCGCATCACCGAACAGCACCTGCCGCCGGCCCGGATCCTCGAGCTGGCCGGCGTGATCCCCACCCTGTCGCCGTCCCGCTGAACCCGTCCGACACCCTGGGACGGCCCCTTACCCCGGGCGCCGGTGCACAGCACCGTTCTCCTTCCCCAGGGGGGCGCCGGGCGATACCCGGCTGAGGCGGGCGACTTCGAGCGGGATGCCGTCCCGGATCGCCCCGGCGGCAGTCTCGAGATCGAAGCCGGCCAGCGTCCACAACCGGGCTTGATCCGCCTGGTCCGCTCCGACGATCTCGGACCAGCGTTTGGCGTCGACGGCGGAGAAGCCGTGTGCCCGCCATTCCAAGGCCTCGTCGAGGCTGAAGTACGGCGCCCACTCCCCGCCCTCTTCCGGCCCGAACCGCCGGTTCATCCACTGGATGGCGGTGGCCGGGTCGGTCCATTTCCAGCGCCGGGCGTCGGCGTGATCGACGCCGGCGGCTTCGAAAGTGGAACGAGCCCGCTCCGGGCTGAACCCGGCCTCGGCCCAGCGCCGAGCCGTGCGCGGTGCGATCTCGAACTCCCCGGGCCCGGCGGGGGGAAAGCTCGCCCGCCAGGCATCCCGTTCGGCAGGGGTGAACTTGAGCGATTCCCAGTAGGAGTCGTAGTACACCGGCCCCTCCCTGTTCCGGAACCTCCGGACCCCGAGCGGATCACCCCCATGGTATGTGGCAATCCGCTCGGGGTGGCCGTCCCGTTTACGCCCGCACCCATGTCGGCGGGTCCACCACCGGGGCGGGCGGCGCGGGCAGGATTCAGGGCATGAAGCGACAGTTGAGTTCTGGCTGGTGTGAGACCGGGCACCACGGCCGATGCTGCTTCGTGCTGCAGGACAGCAACGAGCACCGGCCCCGGATCGAGTGCAGCTGCTCCTGCCATGCGGTGACGCGAGCCACCGCCGCAGCGTCGGCTCAGACGGGGTAGACGCCGTTGCGGCGTTCGGCCGGGGCGGCAGGGCGGCGGCGGTAGGCGGAGAAACGGGCGATCAGCTCGTCGCGGAGGCGGGCGACGGGGACGACGGCCTCGAACGCGTTCTCCGAGGCGATCTTGAACACGTCGATGTCGGCCTCGTAGGCGGCCCGCTGCTCCTCGACCCAGGCGGCCCGCTCGGCCTCGTCGTCGATGGCCACGATGCGGTTGTAGTGGATGGCGTTGACGGCGGCGGCCGGCCCCATCAGGGCCACCTTGGCCGTCGGAAGCGCGATGACGGCGTCGGGGGCGGTGGGGCTGCCCGACATGGCCAGGTAGCCGCCGCCGTAGGCTTTGCGCACGATCACGGCGATCCGGGGCACGGAGGCGCCGCAGACTGCGAAGAGCATCTTGGCGCCATGGCGGATGATCCCGGTGCGCTCGACGTCGGTGCCGATCATGAAGCCGGCGTTGTCGGCCAAAAAGAGCAATGGGACCTGGAATGCGCTGCATATCCAGATGAAGCGGGCCGCCTTGTCGGAGCTGTCGGAGAACAGCACGCCGGCCTTGTGCAGCGACTGGTTGGCCAGCACCCCGACCGGCCGGCCGCCGAGGCGGGCAAGGCCGCAGACCAGCTCGGGGGCGAAGAGATCCTTGTAGGGAAAGAAGGTCGCCCCGTCGACGATGGCCTCGACGAGCTCGGTGACGTCGAACGGCACGTCCTCCCTGGTGGGGACGATCTCCTCCAGCGGCCGGACGGGCGCCGCCGGCGGCAAGGCGTTCGTGGCCGGCGGCTCCTCCCGCCACGACGACGGCAGGTACGACAGCCACACCCGCACGGCGGCGATGGCTTCGGCGTCGTCGTCGACGAGGACGTCGCCGAGACCCGACTCCCGGCAGTGCATCTCGGCGCCGCCCATCTCCTCCATGGTCACCCGCTCGCCGGTCACCATCTCGGCCAACCGGGGCGAGCCGATGTAGGCGGTGGCATGGCCCCGCACCATGATGACGACGTCGCACAGGGCGGGGACGTAGGCCGATCCGGCCGGCGACGGCCCGAACAGGGCGCAGACCTGCGGCACCCGGCCGGAGAACCGCACGAGGTTGGTGAAGATGTTGCCCCAGGCGTGGCGGCCGGCGTAGCTGTCGAACTGCTCGTCGATGCGGGCGCCGGCGGCGTCGACCAGGTACACGACCGGGATGCCGAGGGCGTCGGCCCGTTCCTGGAGATGGGTGATCTTCTCGAACGTGCGCCGGCCCCACGTGCCGGCCTTCACGGTGAAGTCGTTGGCGATGACGGCCACCGGCCGCCCGTCGACGTGGCCGATGACGGTCACCACGGCGTCGCCGGCCAGGCCCTCCTCGCTCCGGGCGAGCAGCCCGTCCTCGAAGTCGGGTTCGCCGTCGAGGAGGAGGGCGAGCCGCTCCCGGACCAAGAGCCGCCCGGCCGCCTTCTGCTTCGCCCGGGCGGCCTCGGAGCCGCCGAGGGCCGCCGTCGCCAGCCGCTCCCCCAGTTCGGTATGGACGTCGGGCCGGCCGGCCCCGGGCGCCGTCACGCTGACGTCCCGCCGGGCCCCGCAGTTTCGCTGGGCCCCGCAGTTTCGCCGGGCCCCGCCGGTTCTCGGGCCGGTGCCGCTGATCCTCCGAGCGCGGCGCCGGCCGGCTCGACCACGACCAGCGCCTCGCCGGCCCGGACCGCCTGCCCCGCCACGACCCGGACCTCGGCCACCGTCCCGCCGATCTCGGTGCGGAGCAACGTCTCCATCTTCATGGCTTCCACGGCGCACACTCCCTGACCGGCCTCGACGGCGTCACCGGCCGCGACGAGGACGCGCACGACCGTCCCCTGCATCTGGCTGGCCACGGTCCCTGAGCCCGCGGCCCGGCCGGCCGACGGGCCGAGCCCCCGGCCGGCCGGCGGGCGGGTCGTCTCGCCGGGCCGGGGAATCACGTACCAGCGGCCCCCGACCCGCACCTCCTGCGAACGGCCGCCGCCGGGCTCGAGGCCGGGCGTGGCGTCGTCCGGCAGCGACAGACGCTGCTCGACCCACACGGTGGAGTGCCGGGCGGCGACGAAATCGGGGTGGGCGAGGATGGCCCGCTGGGCCGGGACCGTGGTCGGCAGCCCTTCGAGGCGCAGTTCGGCCAGCGCCGCCTCCATGCGGGCGATGGCCGCCGGGCGGTCGGCGGCCCACACCACGAGCTTGCCGACCAGGTTGTCGTAGAAGGGCGGGACGGTGTCGCCGGCCTCGTAGCCGCCGTCCCACCGCAGGCCCGGGCCCTGCGGCGGCACCAGCGCCGTCAGGGTGCCCGGGGCGGGGACGAACCGGCCGCCGGCCGGGTCCTCGGCGTTGATGCGGCACTCGATGGCGTGGCCGCGTCCCCCGGGACCCTCCTGAGTGAAGCTGAGCGGCGCGCCGGCCGCCACCCGGATCTGTTCCGCCACGAGGTCGAGGCCGGTGACCATCTCGGTCACCGGGTGCTCCACCTGGAGGCGGGTGTTCATCTCCAGGAACCAGAACTGCCCGGCGTGGCCGTCTTCGGCCTCGTAGAGGAACTCGACGGTGCCGGCGCCGACGTAGCCCGCCACCTTGGCCACCCGCACCGCCGCCTCCCCCATCGCCCGGCGGACGTCGTCGGGCAGCGCCGGCGCCGGGGCCTCCTCGATGAGCTTCTGGTGGCGGCGCTGGATGGAGCAGTCCCGCTCCCCCAGCCAGACGCAGGCGCCGTGGGCGTCGGCGAAGATCTGCATCTCGACGTGGCGGGGCCAGGCCAGGTAGCGCTCGACGTAGCACTCGCCGTGCCCGAATCCCTGCTCCGCCTCCGACGCCGCACTGGCGAAGGCGTCGCTCGCCTCCGCCGCCGAGGCGACGACCCGGATCCCCCGCCCGCCGCCGCCGAAGGCGGCCTTGATGGCCACCGGCCAGCCGTGGGCGTCGCCGAAGCGGACGACCTCGGCGGCGTCGGTCAGCGCCACCGTCGTCCCCGGCACGACCGCCACCCCCGCCGTCTCGGCGGCCAGGCGGGCCGACAGCTTGTCCCCCATCATCTCGATGGCCGCCGGCGGCGGGCCGATGAAGACGGCGCCGGCGTCGGCCACGGCCCGGGCGAAGGCGGCGTCTTCGGCCAGGAAGCCGTAGCCGGGATGGACGGCGTCGGCCCCCGACGCCCGCACCGCGGCCACGAGCCGGTCCCGGTCGAGGTACGTCTCGGCCGCGGTGCAGCCGGGCAGCGCCACCGCCCGGCCGGCCAGGCGGACGGCGAGCGACCCGGCGTCGGCGTCGGAGTGGACGGCCACGGTGGCGATTCCGAGCTCCCGGCAGGCCCGGATGACCCGAACGGCGATCTCGCCCCGGTTGGCCACGAGCACGGTGGAGAAGGGCGGCGCCATCAGGGTTGCCGATGCTACCGACTCGCCCCGCCTCCGATCATCCCGCCTCGGTCGGGCCCCCTCCGGTCACTGCGCCGACGGAGCGGCCGGTGGTGCGGCCACGGTGCTCCCGCCGGACGGCATCGGCGGATCCGGCTCCCCGCTCAGGCGGGCGGCCAGCCAGGGGAAGGCGTGGCGGAAGGAATTGCTCCAGAACGTGAAGTTGTGGCGCCCGTCCCGCATGACGACGTGGGCCGTCATACCGGCCGCGGTGGCCGCCGGGGCCAGGCGCTCGGCGGCCAACCGCGGGCCCAGGTCGTTTGTGCCGACCTCGAACCAGGCGGCGTGCCCGTCGTAGCGGCGCTCGTGCAGCAGGGTGAGCGGATCGTGGGCCCGCCAGGCGGGCAGGGACCCGCCGAACAGGAGCCGCATCGTGGCCTTCTTGTTGTGACCGACCACCGGCCCCGACTCGCCGGAGAAGTCGGCGAAGGTGGAGAACACGTCGGGGTGGCGCAGCGTCAGGAGGGCGGCGCACATGCCGCCTTCGGACAAGCCGGCCACGGCCCAGTGGGGTGGGGCGGCGCCGAACATCGCCACCACCGCCGCCGGGACGTCCTCGCTCAGGTAGGTCTCGGCGTTGCCCTGCGGGCTGTTGACGCACTCGGTGTCGCCCAGGTCGGAGCCGTTGGGGTCGGGGAGGACCAGGATCGGCGCCCAGCCGTGGTGGGCGGCGGCGTAGTCGTCGGCGATCTGATCGGCGTGGGCGGCCCTGGTCCAGTCGGAGACCAGGGACGGCGTCCCCGTCAGCAACATGATGACGGGCAGGGTCGGGCGGGGCCGCGAGAACCACGCCGGCGGCAGGTACACCAGGCTGCTCCGGTGGGCGAAGTGCGATCTGGTCGCGGGCAGGTCGACGGTCACCACCGCGCCGTGGGAGCGCACCGACGACACCGCCAGCTCCGTCACCGGGCCCTGGACCTCGTCGGCGGTCTGCGCCCACGGAGCATGGTGCCCGCCGGAGTGGAGGACCTCGCTGAGCGGCACGTGGTCGGCGGCCACCTCGCCGAACAGCGCCGCCGGTGTCGGGAAGTAGGCGTAGTACCGGTTGATCAGCGTGGCCGCCATCGCCAGGGTGACCACCACGGCCCCGAGCGACACGGACCGGAGCCACCATCCCGCCGGCCGCCAGCCGACCGCCGCCACCCCGGCGGCGAACACGACGAGCCCGACCCAGGCGTAGAACGATCCCGGGTAGGTGAAGGCGAACACCCGGAGGCGGGCCACCACCACGGCCACCACCGCCATGGCCGCCGCCGTTCCCAGCGCCACCCGGGCGAGCCGGCGCCAGCGGGACCGGGCCGACACGATGCCGACGGCCAGGGTGGCGACGGCCAGTGCGATCACGACGCGGGGGAACCACCCGCTGATCAGCGATACCCGCACCGCGGCGCCCAACGACCTCGTCCCTCCCGGCCCCGAACTACGACACCTCGACCCTCGAAGGGCCCGCCCACCCTCTCTGACCGGCAACGTTACCCGGCGGAGGTCGCCGCGGCACAGCGGGTTTGCAAAGACTTCTCAGCTGGCGTACATCCGGCGCCGCCCGTCCGGCCGAGCGTTCAAAGGCCCTTTCGCTCCCTACCAGTCGTAGAAGCCGCGCCCCGTCTTCTGGCCGAGGTCGCCGGCCGCGACCTTCTCCCGCAGCAGGGCGGGGGGGTCGAAGCGGGGGCCGAGCGTGGCCGAGAGGTGCTCGGCGATGGCGAGGCGGACGTCGAGGCCGACAAGGTCGGTGAGGCGCAGGGGGCCCATCGGGTGGCGGTAGCCGAGCACCATCCCGGCGTCGATGTCGGCGGCGGTGGCCACGCCCTCCTCGAGCATGCGGATGGCCTCCAGGCCGAGGGCGACGCCGAGGCGGCTGGTGGCGAAGCCGGGCGAGTCGCGGACCTCGATGCTCTCCTTGCCGAGACGGGCCACCCACCGTCGGGCGTCGTCGACGGCGGCCGGTGCGGTGCCCTCGCCGACGACCAGCTCGACCAGGGCCGACAGCGGCACGGGGTTGAAGAAGTGCATGCCGAGGAACCGCTCCGGCCGCTCCAGGGCCCCGGCCAGGTCACCGATCGACAGGGAGCTGGTGTTGCTGGCCAGCAGAGCCCCCGGCGGGGTGACCTTCTCCGCCGCCGCCAGGAGGTCCCGCTTGGCGGCCGGGATCTCGGGGATGGCCTCGACGACGAGCTCGACGTCGAGCGGGGCATCGAGGCCGCTGACGACCCGGAGGCGCCCGCGTCGGGCGGCGAGCTCGTCGGGGTCGACGCCCTTGCGCCGGGCGAGCCCGTCGGCGACCCGGCTCCGGGCCCGAACGGCGGCGTCGCCGTCCGCCTCGACCAGGACGACCTCGCAGCCCGCCTCCAACAGCACCTGGGCGATGCCCGCCCCCATCGTCCCGCCGCCGATGACGGCCGCCCGTCCGGCCCCGCCCTCGCTCCCACTCATGGCGCCCACCTCATCGGGGTCAGGACGCCTTGGGGGCCGGCGGCCGCCAGAACACGGCCAGCAGGGCGGCCGCCCCGCCCCCGCCGGCGATCAGGCCGAGCAGGAACCCGCCCATCGACGGGTACTCGAAGATCCCCACGGCGTGGTCGAGCGACCACTCCCCCGCCCCCAGCCCGGCGATGCCGAGGCCGAGGGCGGTCAGGGTCATCACGTACTCGTAGCCCTCGCCGGGCCGGAAGATGAAGAACCCGTTCTTCAGGTGGTTGGTGATCCAGGCCACCACCATCACCCCCACGACGCCGGCGCCGGCCAGCGGCGTGAGGAGGCCGACGATCAGCAGCGCCCCGGAGCCGATCTCGGTCAGGCTGGCCAGCCAGGCGTGGAGGATGCCGGGCTTCATCCCGAGGCTCTCGAACCACCGGGCGGTGCCGGGGATCTTCCCGCCCCGGAAGACGTGGTTGATCCCATGGGCCAGGAAGACGATGCCGAGGACGACCCGGAGCAGCAGCAGCGAGAGGTTGACGGCGGTGGCATCAGGCATCCGTTCAGTTTGTCAGGGGTACCAGCGCCACCATGACTCGTCAGGCGAGGGACACCCCCGCAACCCCGGGCACCACGGTCACGACCGACGGCGAGGCGGCGCTGCACGAGCTGGCGGCCGGCCTCGACCCCCCGATGGTGATCGTCACCGCCCTCGCTCCGGACGGGCGCCGCTCCGGCTGCCTCGTCGGCTTCTCGGCCCAGTGCAGCATCCATCCGCCCCGGGTCCTGGCCTGCATCTCCAAGGCCAACCACACCTTCGCGGTGGCGACGGCGGCGCCGGTGCTGGCCGTCCACTTCCTGGGCGACGACGACCGGGGCCTCGCCCAGCTGTTCGGCGGCGAGACCGGCGACGAGGTCGACAAGTTCGAGCGCTGCTCGTGGCGGCCGGGGCCGAACGGGGTGCCCGTCCTCGACGGGGTCAAGGGGTGGGTGGCCGGCGCGGTCGCCGGCCGGTTCGACGTCGGCGACCACGTCGCCTTCGTGGTCGAGGCCGAGGCCGGCGGCTACGAGGAGCCCTCCGGCGGCCAGCTCGGCTTCCAGGCGGTGAAGGACGTCGAGCCGGGCCACGACGCGTAGCCCGTTCCGGGCTCAGGCCAGGCGGACGTCGCCCTCGCTCTCGGGGCCCTTCCCCACCACGGTGATATCGCGCTGGGCGCCGATGCGGGCCCGGGCGCCGCCGACGGCGGAGATGACGGCGACACCCCGTCCGGCGAGGTCGACGTCGTCGACGACGAGCATGTCGGCCAGGACCAGGCAGCCGGGCCCCGCCACCCGCACGGCGCTGCCGCCGTGATGGGTGATGGCGAGGTTGGCGAAGGCCGTGCGGACGCCGACACCGACGATGTCGACGGCGGCGTCGTCCTCCGGGCGGGGCTGGTCGGGACCCTGCACCGTCACGTTGGCGAACGTGTGGGGGCCGGCGGCGTCGGTCGGGATGGCGACCCGGATGCCGACCCGGCACATGTCGAAGTCGGCGTCGGAGACCTTCACCTTGTGCGGCGACCCGGAGGGGCCGGTGACGAGGTGGAGGCCCGTCCGGTAGCCGAAGCAGAACAGGCCGTGCAGCATCGGGTTGTCGACCCGGCGCAGCGTGACGGCGGTGCCGTGGTCGAGCTGCCACGCCGCCACCGGGCCAATCTTCCAGTAGGGCCAGAAGTGCACGTCCTCCAGGCGGACGGTGTCCTGGCAGTTGTCGAGGGTGATCCCTTCGATGAGCGGCTGACCCCAGATCCCCCGCATCGTCAGGCGGCCGGTGGGCGGCCCGCCGCTCAGCCCGGCCGAGATGCCCCGGCTGACGTTGAGGAGGAAGAGCCGCTCGAGCAGGACGTCGGTGCAGCCGGCGCCGATGCTGACGGCGAACGGGCTGTCGAGGGGCACGAACCCCGCCGTCGCCAGCGGCTCGGGGAAGACGCCGGAGCCGGCCGGCTGGGCCTGGCGGACGGCCAGGTCACGGATGATGACCCCGCTGGGCGGGGGCGACCCGGGGGCGGCGGCCACGGTGACGGCGGCGCTGGTCGGATCGTCGCAGAACAGCCAGGAGCCGCCGGGGACGGCGGCCTTCTCCCCGGTGCCGGGCTCGGCCCCCGTCCCCTCCCAGCCCACCCCCTGGAGCTGGACGGGCCGGGTGATGCGGATGCCGGGGGCGGCGAGGCGGTAGTGACCGGGCGGGAACCGCACGATGCCGCCCCGGGCGGCCGCCTCGTCGACCGCGGCCTGGATGGCGGCGGTGTCGACCGTGACTCCGTCGCCGGCGGCGCCGTGGTCGGTGACGTCGACCTCCCCGCCCCGGCCACCGCCGGGCGACGGCGACGGCGCGGTGCCCGCTCCGGCGGCGGAGGGGAAGGCGGCCGCCACCCCGACTCCGCCGACGAGCGCCGCCGCCGACGACAGCAGCCGCCGCCGGTCGACGCCGGCCTCCGGGCGAGGGGCAACAGGGTCGCGGGGAACCACGTTTTCGACCCTACCGGGGCAAACCACACGCCCGGGACGAAGGGGTTCGCAAGCCGCGAGTCGAAACCAACCGCC